>NZ_JARWOP010000378.1 GCF_029868745.1 Nocardia wallacei
ACGCATTCCTGGACGGCCTGGCCGCGTGGGGGGGCCGCCCCCGGGGGGCCCCCCCCGGCCAAAGCCCGGGGGGGGGGGGGGGGGGCCGGGGGGGGGGGGGGGGGGGGGGGCCCGGGGGCCCCCCCCCCCCGCCCCCCCCCCCCCCCCCCCGGCGCTGGGCGGGGGGGGGCCCCGGGGGGCCCCCCCCCCCACGCGGCCAGGCCGTCCAGGAATGCGTTGGCGGCGGCGTAGCTTCCTTGGCCGGCGCTGCCGAGTACTCCGGCGACCGAGGAGAACAGGACGAATGCCGAGATGGCCGCGCCGGCCGTCGCCTCGTGCAGCTGCCATGCGCCGTCGACCTTCGGGGCGAGTACCGCGGCGACCCGCTCGGGTGTCAGCGATCCCACGACGCCGTCGTCGAGAATGCCCGCGGCGTGCACGATCCCGGTCAGCGGGCGCTCCGGCGGCACCGCGGCGACCAGGTCGCGGACCGCGACCGGATCGGTGACATCGCAGGCCACCGCGTCCACTACGGCACCGGCTTCGCGTAATTGCGCCAGCAGTTCCGCGGCGCCCGGCGCGGCCGCGCCCCGGCGGCTAGCCAGAATCAGATGCCTTGTCCCCCAGTGCGTTACGAGGTGCCGTGCCACGGCCGCGCCCAGTTCGCCGGTCCCGCCGGTGATCAGAACGGTCCCGTCGCGCAGTTCGGCCGGGATCGTCAGCACGAGCTTGCCGACGTGCCGTGCCATGCCGAAGAACCGGAACGCCGCGGGTGCGTCCCTGATGTCCCACGCCCGGGTGGGCAGCGGCCGCAGCACACCGCGATCGAACAGTCCGGTGAGTTCGGCGAGCATGTCGCGCAATCGGTCCCGTCCGGCGTCGAACAGGTCGAAGGCCCGGTAGGTGACGCCGGGGTAGCGCTCCGCGACCGCACCGGCGTCGCGGATATCCGTCTTGCCCATCTCCACGAACCGGCCACCGCGCGGCAGCAGTCGCAGGGAGGCGTCGACCAGGTCACCGGCCAGGCAGTCCAGGACGACATCGAATCCCTCGCCGTGTGTCGCCGCGGCGAACTTCTCCTCGAACTCACCGGTGCGGGAGGAGGCGATGTGCGCATCGTCGAAGCCCATGTCGCGCAGCGTGTTCCATTTCGGCGGGCTGGCGGTGGCGAACACCTCGGCCCCCCGGTGCCGGGCCAGCTGCACGGCGGCCGACCCCACGCCTCCGGTGGCTGCGTGGATGAGGACGCGATCACCGGGACCGAGTTCGGCAAGGTCGGTGAGCGCGTATTCGGCGGTGAGGAAGGCGGCGCACACGCCCGCGGCGTCCGTGTCGGTCAGACCCGCCGGAACTGGCACGAGCAGGCGGTGATCGGCCACGACGCGGGGGCCGACGCCCTGCTCGACCAGTCCCATCGCCCGGTCACCGGGCTCGAATCCGGTTACGCCCGGACCTGTCTCGATCACGACTCCCGAGACCTCGGAACCGATCGGCGTCCGGGTGTCGGGATACATACCCAGCGCGATCAGCACGTCGCGGAAGTTGAGGCCCGCGGCCCGGACCGCGAGGCGCACCTCACCGGGTCCGAGGGGCCGGGCGAGATCCGGGTACGGCGTCAATGCCAGCGCGTCCAGCGCGCCGCCGCCGGTCGCTTCGAGGTGCCAGGGCCCGGCCGATACCGGGGGAATCGTCAAGTGCCCGAACGTCTTCACGGCATGGAGCCGCGCCGCGTGCGGCACACCGTCGCGGAACGACACCCGGGGTTCGCCGGTGCCGAGAATGCCCGCGACGTCGATCTCCCCCGGCTGCACGTCCGCGATCACCACGCGGCCCGGGTTTTCGGATTGAGCCGAGCCCACCAGACCCCAGACTGCCGCACCGGCGGCGTCGGTGACCTGGTCGCCCACCGCGCCCGATGTGACGATCACCAAGGTGCTGGACGCGAACCGCCGGTCGGACAACCAGCACTGCAACACCTCCAGCACGTGCGCGACTACCCGGTGGGTGGCCTCCGCGACCGCGGTCTCACGTGCCACCGCACGGCAATCCAGCACGACCGCGGGCGGCGTTACTTCCAGGTCGTCTATGTCCGGCCACTCGGCCCAGCGCACCGGGGGCCGATCCTCCGAATCGACCGGCACCCACCGTAATCCGAGGAGCGGCCTCGCTGTTCCGATTGTTCCCGCCGTCTCGGGCATCGGCCGCAACCGGACCGCCCCCACGGACAGCACCGTGCGGCCCGACTCATCGATCCCGTGCAGCGAGTACACATCCTCACCGGAGCGGCGCAACCACACCCGCGCCACCGAGGCCCCCGGCACCGGTACCGACACCTCCTCCCACGCGAACGGCACCACGGGGGCGTCCCCGGGGACCCGATCGAGCAGCCGGGTGTGAAGGACCGAGTCCAGCAGCGCGGGGTGGAGCACGAAACCCACTGCCTCGGTGGCGCTCTCGCCGGTCAGCTCGGCCACCGCGGCACGGTCGTCCGCGCCGGACCACGCGCGGTGCAAGCCCTGGAAGCGGGGGCCGTAGTGGTAGCCGAGGTCGGCGAGCCGGTCGTAGGCGGTGGCGGTATCCAGCTCCGTCAGCTGCTCCGGCGGCCAGGACGGCGCGGTGCCCGGGTGGGTACCGGCCTCAGCACGCAGCACGCCTTCCGCGTGCCGGATCCATTCGCCGTCGATGCCGTCGGCGGAATGGATTCGCACCGCGCGGTCGCCGGTGGCGTCCGGCCCCTGCACTACGACCTGGATCCGGCGTGGTGTGTCGTCCGGGAAAGCCAGTGGGGCAAGAATTGTCAACTCACGGATGGCGGCACATCCGGCCGCCGCGGCGGCGCACAGTGCCAGTTCGACGAAGCCGGTGCCGGGGAACAGGACCGCGCCGTGTATTCGGTGGTCGGCGAGCCACGGGTGCGTGCCGGGCGATATCCGTCCGGTCAGCCGCAACTCTCCCGGCTCCGGCCCGTCGAGGACGGCACCGAGCATCGGATGGTCCGGACTGTGCAATCCCAGTCCCGTCGCGTCGCCGCCGTCCGGCATCGGCAGCCAATAGCGGCGATGCTGGAATGGGTATGTGGGCAACGGGATCCGACGCGCGCCGGTGCCCTCGAAAAGCGCTGGCCAGTCGACACTTTGCCCGGCCGCGAACGCCCGGCCCACGCCCTCGAGGAGCGCTCGCGGCTCCGGCCGATCCTTACGCAGGGCCGGGACGACGGCCCCGATCTCCGGAGCGGATTCCGTGATCGCCGACACCAGGCTCGCGTCCGGGCTCACCTCCACGATCCTGGTGACGCCCCGGTCCGTCAGCGCCGCGATACCCTCGGCGAACCGGACCGCCTCTCGTGCGTGCCGCACCCAGTAGTCGGCCGTTCCGTAACCGTCCTCGGCGACCGCTCCGGTGACGTTCGAGATGATCGGCAGTCGCGGCGCGCGCACCGTGAGAGCGGCGGCCACACGGCGGAATTCGTCCAGCATCGGATCCATCAGCTGCGAGTGGAAGGCATGCGAGACGTCGAGACGTTTCGTCCGGCGTCCCCGTGCGACGAACCCCGCCGCGACGTCGAGCACGCGGTCCTCGATACCCGAAATCACCACCGAGGCAGGCGAATTGACAGCCGCGATGCCGACACCGTCGGCCAGCAGCGGCGGCTCGGCGTCGGCGACGGCCGCCATGGACGCCAGCAGCAACGCCACCTCGTCCGGGCTCGCCTGTACCGCGACCATCGCCCCGCCGCCCGGCAGTTCGTCCATCAGCCGCGCGCGGGCCGCCACCAGCGTCGCCGCGTCCTCGAGCGACAGCACCCCCGCGACGTGCGCGGCCGTGATCTCGCCCACCGAATGACCCAGCACCACGTCCGGCCGCATACCCCAGCTCTCGAGCAGCCGGAACAGGGCGACCTCGACGGTGAACAGCGCGGTCTGCGCGTGCAGCGTCCGGGTGAGCGCCGCGGCGTTCGATCCCCACGCGATATCGGCGACCGCGCGGCCGGTGTGCCGTTCGATCGCCGCGGACGCGGCGTCCCAGGCGGCGGCGAAGGCCGGATACGCCCGGTAGAGCTCGCGGCCCATCCCCGGCCGCTGCGATCCCTGACCACCGAACACGAACGCCGTCGCCCCGGTGTCGGCGGCCGCGGTCTCCCCCACCGAGGCCAGGCCCGCCAGGAAGTCACCGCGCTCCGTTCCGAGCAACACCGTCCGATGGTCGAGGGCGGCGCGACCGGCCAGCGACCGGCCGACGTCCACCGGAAGCGCGTCGGGGTGCGCGGACAACCAGACCGACAGGCGATCCACCTGCTCCGCCAGCGCCGACCGGCTGCGTGCCGAGAGCGCCCACGGAATCACGGGCGGCGCAACAGGTTCCGGTGATGACTCGCGCGTCGGCGCCTGTTCGACGATCACGTGCGCGTTGGTGCCCGAGATGCCGAACGACGACACGGCGGCCCGGCGCGGGCGGCCGGTGTCGGGCCACGGCTGCGGCTCGGTCAGCACGGCGACGTGGCCGGTGTCCCACTCGACGTGCGGGCTGGGCCGGTCCACGTGCAATGTGCGCGGCAGCACGCCGTGCCGCATCGCCTGCACCATCTTGATCACCCCGGCCACGCCCGCCGCGGCCTGGGTGTGCCCTATGTTCGACTTGATCGAGCCGAGCCACAGCGGCGCTGCCGCCCGGTCGCGCTGACCGTAGGTCGCCAGCACGGCGTGGGCCTCGATCGGATCGCCGAGCGTGGTGCCGGTGCCGTGCGCCTCCACGGCGTCGACATCGGTCACCGTGAGACCGGCATTCGCCAGCGCCGCGCGGATGACCCGCTGCTGTGCGGGGCCGTTCGGGGCCGTCAAGCCGTTGCTGGCCCCGTCCTGGTTCACCGCCGAGCCCCGGAGCACGGCCAGCACCTCGTGCCCATGCCGCTCGGCGTCCGAAAGCCGTTCCAGCACCAGCATTCCCACGCCCTCGGCCCAGCCGACACCGTCGGCCGCCGCGGCGAAGGATTTGCAGCGGCCGTCCGGTGCGACACCGCGCTGCCGCGAGAATTCGACGAACATCCACGGCGTCGCCATCACCGTCACCCCGCCCGCGAGGGCGAGCGCGGTCTCCCCCGCGCGCAGCGAGTGCACGGCCTGATGCAGGGTGACCAGCGACGACGAGCAGCCGGTGTCCACTGTCACGGCGGGACCCTCCAAGCCCAGGAAGTACGAGACGCGGCCGGAGGCAACGCTTCCCGCACTACCGGTCAACAGGTAACCCTCGGCCTCCGCCGCGGTCCGCATGCCGCCGGAGAACCGCGCACCGTAATCGCCGTGCATGACCCCGATGAATGTGCCGGTATCACTGCCCCGCAGCAACTTCGGATCGATACCGGCGAATTCCAGCGCCTCCCACGTCACTTCGAGCAACAGCCGCTGCTGCGGATCGGTCGCCAGCGCCTCACGCGGGGACATGCTGAAGAAGCCGGCGTCGAAATCGCCCGCTCCGTAGAGGAATCCGCCCTCACGCACGGTAGACCTGCCCACCGCGCCGGGGTCCGGGTCGAACAGGTTCGCGAGGTCCCACCCGCGGTCCGCCGGGAACTCCCCCACCGCGTCACGGCCGTCGGCGACCAAGCGCCACAGATCCTCCGGGGACCGGACATCTCCGGGATAGCGGCAGCCCATTCCGACGATGGCGACGGGCTCGGACCGGGTGGCCCGCAGCGCGGCGAGTTCGCCGTGCAGGCGCTCGTTGTCCTTCGCGGCGACGCGGAGCGCTTCGAAGAGCCGGTCTTGCGGCGCGGTCATGGTGACACCCTCCGTCGATGGGTCGGAAGCGCGCGGTCAGGAACCGCTGTCGGACTGCAGGATGTGCCGGATGAGCGCCTCCTGATCCATCTCGTCGATCTGGGTGCCGCCGCGCTGCGCCACCGCCTGCCGCGGCTCGGCCGCCAGACCCACGAGCGTGTCGAGGATGCCCGCGGCGCGGAACCGCTCGATCGGGACCGACCGCAACGCCCGGCGCAGGGCATCGTCGTCGCCCACCGGCTCCGACCGGCCTGGGGCTGCCGGGCCGAGTTGCTCGGCAAGGTGCGCGGCGAGCGCGTCCGGCGTGGGATAGTCGAAGACGGCGGTGGTCGAAAGGCGCAGGCCGGTAACCTTTTTGATGCGGTTGCGCACCTCCACCGCGCTCAGCGAGTCGAACCCCATCTCCTCGAATTTCTGACCGGGGTCGATCGCGCCGGATCCGCTGTGGCCCAGCACTATCGCTATCTCGCCCCGGACCGCGTCGAGCACGAAGCGTTGCCGTTCGGAGGCGGGCGCGCGCCGCAAGCGCTCCGCGAGTCCCCCACCGGAGCGGGCCGGATTGCGTGCGGGCACCAAGCCGCTCAGCATCGGCGGGAGTTCACCGGCGTGTGCCTGTGCACGCAGGACGGCCGGGTCGAAGTGGGCGGCCAGCACGGCCGCCGTCTGGGTGCGTACGGCGGCATCGAACAGTGCCAGGCCCTCGGCGGTGGACATCGCCACCAGCCCGTCCCGTTCGACGCGGGCGAGATCGAGGTCGCCGAGTCGCTCGGTCATACCTCCGTCCTGTTTCCACAGTCCCCACGCGATCGACTGTCCGGTGAGGCCCTGAACGCGCCGCCAGGCGGCCAAGGCGTCCAGGAAGGTGTTGGCGGCGGCGTAGTTTCCCTGGCCCGGACCGCCGAGCACACCGGCCTCCGAGGAGAACAGCACGAACAGCCGCAGGTCCAGGTCCCGCGTCGCCTCGTGCAGCTGCCAGGCGCCGTCGGCCTTGGGCGCGAGCGCCGCGTCCAGCTGTTCGGGCGACAACGCGCCGACGAGACCGTTCGCCGCGACACCGGCGGCGTGCACGATCCCTCTCAGCGGGTGTTCGGGCGCGACCGCCGCGATCAGCGCGCGGACCGCGACCGGATCGGAGACGTCACAGGCGGCCACGTCCACCGCCGCGCCGGTATCCTCCAGTTGCGCAACGAGTTCCGCCGCGCCCGGCGCCGCCGTTCCGCGCCGGCTCGCCAGCAGCAGTCGCCGTACACCCCACCGGTCTGCCAGGTGGCGGGCCAGCACCGCGCCCAATCCGCCTGTGCCACCGGTGATCAGCACCGTACCGTCCCGCAGATCCGGTGGCGGCGCGGTCGGCTCGCCGGGCAGGCGAGTCACCCGGGGCACGTGTACCACCCCGTCGCGCAGCAGCACCTGCGGTTCGCCGGACGCGAGGACCGCGTCGACATCTATATCGCCGGACGCCACGTCGGCCAGCACGATGCGGCCCGGGTCCTCCGATTGTGCCGAGCGCACCAGCCCCCATACCGCCGCGCCGGGGAGGTCGGTCACGTCCTCGCCCACCGTGCCACGCGTGACGATCACGAGGGTGCTCGACGCGTACCGGTCCTCCGACAGCCAAGCCTGCACCACGGCCAGCACACCGGAAACTCTCTCGCGCAACCGTTCCGGCGCGACCGCGCCGGGCTCGCCGGATCGGCAGTCCAGCAATACCACGGGCGGCACCTGCGCCACCCGCGCCACCTCGCGCCATTCCGCCCACGGCCGCGCGGCACGGCCGCCGACCGTCTCCGTAGCCACCCAGCGCACTTCGGCCAGCCAGTCCCGCGCGTCCGCCGCGCCCAGCTGCTCCGTCGACACCGGACGCCACCGCAGGGTGCCGACCGACAGCACCTCCCTGCCCGACTCGTCGGTCCCTACCAGCGAGACCGCGTCGGGCCCGGTGATTTTCATCCGTACTCGCAGCGCGGGCACACCCGGTTCGGTAACCGAGACGTCTTCCCACACGAACGGCAGCAGCACGTCACCGTCGCCGCGGTCGGCCAGGAACGCGTGCAGCAGCGCGTGCAGGGACGCATCCAGCAGTGCCGGATGGATCGCGAAATCGCCTGCCTCGCCGCGTATCTCCGTCGGCAGCGCGGCCTCGCCGAAGATCTCGCCGGACTGCCGCCATGCCCCGGTCAGCCCGCGGAACAGCGGCCCGTACTCGAATCCCCACTCGGCCAGCCGCGCGTATCCGTCCGCCGTCTCCATCGGCTCGGCCGCGGCCGGAGGCCACGGACTCGGCTCGCCCGTGTCGGGTGCCGCCGCGCGTTCTCGTGCGAGCATTCCTTGCGCGTGGGTGGTCCAGCTCTGCCCCTGTGCGGCCCGGGAGTGCACGGAGATCGTCCGCTCGCCCGAGTCGTCCGGCTCCCCGACCCGCACCTGCACCTGCCGCGGCGCGCGGTCGGGGAAGACCAGTGGCGCTTGCAAAGTCAGCTCCCGCACCGTCGCGCAGCCGGCCTCCGCGGCCGCTCGCAGCGCCAGCTCGAGAAATCCGGTGCCCGGCAGCAGCACGGTCGCACCGACCACGTGGTCGCGCAACCAGCCGGGTGAGTCCGGCGTCAGTCGCCCGGTGAGCGTGAAGGCCGCCGAATCGGGCTGCGGCACCACCGCTCCCAGCATCGGGTGCGCGGCGGTGTCCAGCCCGGCGGCCGCGGTGCCGCCCGGCCCCGATCCGGTGTCGGCAAGCCAGTACCGGTCGCTGGCGAACGCATAGGCGGGCAGCCGCACCCGCCGCGCCCCGGCGCCGTCGAACAGCGCCTTCCACCGGACGTCCGCACCGGCTTCGAACACCGCGCCCGCCGCCGCCAGCACCGCGTCGACCTCCGGCCGCTGCCGCCGCAGGGTGGTGACGGCGACGATGTCGGTGCGCCGCACCGACTCCTGGACCGCCGCGGTCAGGCCACCGTCGGGCCCGATCTCCACGAACCTGGTCACCCCGGCGTCCTCGAGAAACCGGATACCGTCGGCGAAACGCACCGTTTCCCGGGCGTGCCGGACCCAGTATCGCGCGGACCCGAACTCCGCACCGGCCGGTGCGCCGGTCAGATCGGACACCAGTGGAATCCGCGGCGGCGTGGGTGTCATATGCACGATCGCCCGCTCGAACTCGGCGAGTATCGGCTCCATCGACTCGGAGTGGAAGGCGTGCGACACAGCGAGGCTCCTGGTGCGGAAGCCTTGCTCGCGCAACCAGATCACGACCTGTTGCACGGCATGGTCGACGCCGGAGACGACCACGGCTCGCGGCCCGTTCACCGCGGCGATATCCACGCCGTCGCCGACGAACGGACGCACCTCGGCCTCCCCGGCCCGCACCGCCACCATCGACCCGCCCGCCGGCAGCGACCGCATCAGGCGGCCCCGGACGGCGACCAGCGCGGCCGCGTCGTCGAGGGTCAGCGCACCCGCCACGTGCGCGGCCGCGATCTCGCCCACGGAGTGTCCGATCACCAGATCCGGTGTCACCCCCCAGGTTTCGAGCAGCCGGTACAGCGCCGCCTCGACCGCGAACAGCGCCGCTTGGGCATGATCGGTGCGCTCCAGTGCCGCCTCGCTCGCACCCCACACGACGTCCTGGATCGGCAGATCGTGCCGCGCCAGCGCGGCCGTCACCTCATCCCATGCCGCGGCGAACGCCGGAAACGCCTCGTACAGTTCGCGTCCCATGCCGAGTCGCTGCGCCCCCTGCCCGGCGAAAACGAACGCCGTCTTCCCCGGCACCGGACCCGGTCTCGCACTGCCGATCTCCGCCAGCTGCGCGAGCAGCGCGTCCCGGCCGGTTCCGGCCACCACCGCCCGGTGCTCGAACACCGTCCGGTGCGCGAGCGACCAGCCGACGGCCACCGGGTCCAGATCCGCTCGCTCGGTGACGAATTCGCTCAGCCGGTGCGCTTGCGCGGCCAGCGCCTGCGGGCTGGGGCCGGAGATCACCCACACCGTCGCCCGCGACGGTGACCGCGGCGCCTCGGCGACGGGATCGGACGGCGGCGCCTGCTCGATGATCACGTGCGCGTTCGTGCCGCTGATGCCGAACGAGGACACACCCGCGCGCCACGGCCGATCCACGGCAGGCCAGGGTCGCGCGCCGGTCAGCAGCTCGACGGCGCCGGCGGACCAATCCACGTGCGGCGACGGCTCGTCCACGTGCACGGTGGGCGGCAGCACCCCGTGTCGCAATGCGAGCACCATCTTGATGACACCCGCCACGCCCGCGGCGGCCTGGGTGTGACCCAGATTCGATTTCACCGACCCCAGCCACAGCGGCCGATCCGCCGGGCGGTCCTGCCCGTAGGTCGCCAGAATCGCCTGCGCCTCGATCGGATCACCGAGCGTCGTGCCCGTGCCGTGCGCCTCGACCGCATCCACCTCCGCGGCGGCCAGGCCGGACGCGGCCAGCGCCGCCCGCAGCACCCGCTGCTGCGCGGGACCGTTCGGGGCGGTCAGGCCGTTGGACGCGCCGTCGGAGTTGACCGCCGAGCCGCGCACGACCGCGAGCACCTCGTGCCCGTGGCGACGGGCATCCGAAAGCCGTTCCAGCACAAGCACACCCACGCCCTCCGACCAGCCCACGCCATCGGCCGCGGCGGCGAACGATTTGCACCGGCCGTCCGGCGCCAGTCCGCGCTGCCGGGAGAATTCGAGGAACAGCCACGGCGAACCCATCACCGTCACGCCACCGACCAGCGCCAGCCCGCACTCGCCCGCCCGCAGCGCCCGACCGGCCTGATGCAGGGCCACCAGCGACGACGAGCACGCCGTGTCGACCGACACCGTCGGCCCGTGCAGTCCCAGGAAGTACGCGATCCGGCCCGACGCCACGCTCAGCGCGCTGCCGGTCAGCCGGTAGCCCTCGCTGTCGCCGCCGGAGGCGTGCAGCCGGGGCCCGTAGTCCTGGCCGTATATCCCGACGAAGACCCCGGTGTCGCTGCCGCGCAACGACACCGGGTCGATGCCCGCGGTTTCGAGGGCCTCCCACGACACCTCGAGCAGTTGCCGCTGCTGCGGATCCATACCGGTCGCTTCGCGCGGGCTGACGCCGAAGAACCGCGCGTCGAATTCCCCTGCCCCGTCGAGAAATCCACCCCGGCGCACCGTGGACCTGCCACGCGCGTCGGGGTCCGGATCGAACAGTCCCTCCAGCTCCCAGCCGCGATCGGCGGGGAAGTCGCCGACCACGTCGCGGCCCTCGGCGACGACCTGCCACAGCTGTTCGGGCGAACGGATGCCGCCGGGGAACCGGCACGCCATCCCCACGATCGCGAGTGGTTCGTCGGACGCGACCGCGGCGGGCACGGCGGTCGGCTCGTCGGCGCCCACCGCCAATTGCGCCAGGCGCCGGCCCAGTTCGGCCGGTGTGGGGTAATCGAACACGGCGCTGGACGGCAGCGGCACACCGGTGCGGACGCTCAGCCTGGCGACCAGGTCGACGGCCGTCGCCGAGACCATTCCCGCAGCCTTGAACGGCCGGTCGGAGGCGATCGCGTCGGCGTCGCGATGCCCGAGGACGCGCGCCGCCTCACGACGCACGATGCGCACGTAGTCGTCGGGTTCGGGGGGCGCGGGCTCGCCCGGGACGGGCTGCGGGGCGGGCCTCGCCGAAACCGGCGATGACGCGGGCCTCGCCGAAACGGGCTGCGGCGCGGGCGTCGCCGGGGCGGGCGCGGGCACCACCGCCGAGGTGTCCGGCCAGTACCGTTGACGCTCGAAAGCGTATGGCGGCAACTCGATTCGCCGACCGGTCCCGGCCGTTGCGGCGAGCACACCCGCCCAGTCGACAGCGCCGCCACCGACGAACAACCGCGCCGCCGAATCCAATAGCCGGCCGGTTCCGCCGACGGACCGCGACAGCGAGCCGACGGCCGCGACCCCCGGCACCGCCGACTCCGCCGCGATGTCCTGCACGCTGCCGGTCAGGACCGGGTGCGGACTCGACTCGAGGAATACGCGATCACCCGCGGCCAGCAACGCGGCCACGGCCGCGTCGAATCGCACCGGCTCCCGCAGATTCCGGAACCAGTACTCCGCGCCGAGTTCCGCGCCGTCGAGCCGCCGGTTCTCGACCGTGGAATGAAAGGGCACCGTGCCCGGTCGCGGGCTGATGCCGTCCAGATCGGCGAGCAGCGGATCCCGGACGGCATCGACATGCCGGCTGTGCGAGCCGTACCCGACCGGCAGCAGCTGGGTACGGATTTCCGCGTCGGCGCATTCGCGCGCCAGGTCGGTCAGGGCCGACAACGCACCGCTCACCACCACTTGGCGCGGGCCGTTGACCGCGGCGATCTCGAGGTCCCGGCCGTTCAGCCGCCGCCGCATCCCGGCCTCGGACTCCGCGATCGACAGCATGCCGCCGCCGCGCGGCAGTCGTTGCAGCAGAGCCGATCTCCGCGCCACTACCCGCGCCGCATCGGCCACCGACAGGATGCCCGCCACGTGCGCCGCGGCGATCTCACCCTGGGAATGCCCGATCACCACCGCCGGCTCCACTCCCCACGAGCGCCACAGCGCCGCGAGCGAGACCATCATCGAGAACAGTGCCGGTTGCAGCACATCGTCGCGCTCGGCGGTCCGTTCCTCGGCGCGTCCGGCCAGCACGTCGAGCAGTGACCAGTCGGTGAGTGGCCGGAACGCCTCGTGGCAGCGGGCGATCGAGGCCGCGAACACCGGTGACGTCGCCAGCAATTCGCGTGCCATGCCGAGCCACTGCGATCCCTGCCCGGGAAACACGAAGACCACGCCGGACGCCCGCGCCGGGCGGGCGGCGGTGACGACCGTCTCGCCCGGATCACCCTCGGCCACACCGCGCAACGCCGCCGTCAGTTGCTCCCGATCCGCGCCCGACACCACCGTGCGATGTTCGAAGACCGTCCTGGTGGTGGCCAGCGACCAGGCCACGTCCACCGGGTCGGGTCCGGTCTCGTCGCCGACGGTCTCGAGCAGCCGCGCCGCCTGGCCGCGCAGCGCGGTGGCCGAACGCGCGGAGAGCGTCCAGGCGATCGGCGCACCGCGCGGGCGCGACACCGGTTCGGGCGCGACCGGTCCGGGTGCGGACAGCACCAGGTGGCAGTTGGTGCCACCGATGCCGAACCCGCTGACCCCCGCCACTCGCTCCCGGTCGTGGTCCGGCCAGTCGCCGAGCCGATCCTGGACCCGTAGATGCCACTGCTCCAGGGGAATCCGGGGATTGGGCGCGCCGTAGTTCAGGCTCGGCGGGATCCGGCCGTGTTCGAGCGCCAGGACCGTCTTGATCATCCCGAGGACACCGGCCGCGCCCTCGAGGTGCCCGATATTCGTCTTGACCGAGCCGACCCGCAGCGGTGTCGCGGCGGTCCGTCCGGCACCGAGCACCGCGGCGAGCGCGGCGGCCTCGATCGGGTCTCCCACTCGCGTTCCGGTGCCGTGCAATTCGACATAACCGACCCGATCGGGCGCCACGCCCGCGCGCTCGTACGCGACGCGCAGGACCGCGGCCTGCCCGTCGATACTCGGCGTGGTCAGGCCCATCGTGGCTCCGTCGTTGTTGACGGCCCCGCCCCGCACGACGGCGCGGATGGTGTCGCCGTCGCGCATCGCCGCCGACAGCGGCTTCAACACGACGATGCCGCCGCCCTCCCCCCGCACGAACCCGTCGGCGCGGGAATCGAAGGTGTGGCACCGGCCCCCGGGGGACAACGCGCCGAGCCGCTCGAGCGATAACCCGCTGTCGGCGACCAGATTCAGGTGCACGCCGCCCGCGATCGCGTAATCGCACCCGCCCGAACGCAGGCTCTCGCACGCGAGCTGCACGGCGACCAGCGACGAGGACTGCGCGGAATCCACGGTCAGGCTCGGCCCGCCGAGGCCGAGGGCGTACGACACGCGGTTCGCGATCAATCCGCGGCTGGTGCCGGTGAGAGTGTGCGCGCCGACCCCCGCGCTGCCGAGTCTCGACAGCACCGTCGCGAAGTCGCCACCCGAGGCGCCCACGAACACACCGGCCCGCCCGCCACGCAGCCGATCCGGCACGATGCCCGCCGATTCCACAGCCTCCCAGCTCAATTCCAGGGCCAGTCGTTGTTGCGGGTCGGTCGCCGCCGCCTCGCCCGGCGACATCCCGAAGAAGTCCGCGTCGAACTCCGCGGCATCGGGCAGGTAGGAGCCGCGGCGCAGGCCGGGCGGGAGCGGCTCGGCCCCGGCCCGGCGATCGGCCGGTGTGTCGCCGATGGTGTCGCGGCCGTCCACCAGCAAGCGCCAGAACTCGCGCGGCGTCCGGGCGTGCGGCACCCGGCACGCCATACCGATCACGGCAATGTCGCCGCGGTCGGTCACCGGCGTCGCGGCATCAGTGGTCTCCATCGCCTCGCGCTCCCCGGGTCGTGAGTGGGCACCGGCCGGTCCCCCAATGAACGATATCCGATCGGCCGAAGAATGTGATCCCTTCTTTCGCCGAGCTGCCAGAACATTGTTGCCGCGGCACCGCCCGCCAGGTCAACCTCCTTGTTGTACAGCATGTTCGGTCCGCTGCGAACAGTCGCTGCCGATCATTCCTGCCGCGCCCTGCCCGCGAACGGGCCTCCGCATCTATGATGCCGACAATGCATTCTTCGGAGGCAGGCGAGCAATCTTCGGTCCCGGCCCGGCGAAGGGAAGGTCACCCCGATGGCACCAGAACCCCAGCACCTGCGGACGATCCGCGAGTTCGTCGCCGAGGAGCTGATAGACCGGCAGGAGTACCTCGACTCGTTCGCCGACGCGCCCCTGCCGCTGTACGAGCGGTTCCACAAGACCGGACTGGCGAACTGGTGGCTCGCGGAGGATCTCGGCGGCCTCGGCCTCGGCCTCACCGACAGCGTCGACATCGTGTCGGAACTGGCGTACGGGGACGCGGGCGCGGCCTTCACCCTGTTCGTGTCGATCCTCGGCACCAGCATCGTCGAGCTGTACGGCTCGGCCGACCTGCGCACCACCTACCTGGAACCGATGGCCCGCCACGGCACGTTCTGCGCCACCGTCGGCAGCGAGGAGGAAGCGGGCAGCGAACTGTCACGGATCACCACCACCGCCACGCGGCACGGCGACGACGTCGTACTCACCGGCGAGAAGTACTTCTCCACCAACGCCGGGTTCGCGGACTTCTACATTGTCGTCGCCCGATCCGAAGCGGCCGCCGACGGATACCTCGCCGTGCTGGTGCCGCGTGACACCCCGGGACTGCGAGTCGTACGGCGCTGGGAAATGATCGGCCTCCGGTCCTCGGGCACCTATCAGCTGAGCCTGCGGGACTGCCGGGTGCCGGCGGCCAATGTGCTCGCGGGCCACGGCTTACGGCTGCTGGAGTTCGGCCTCAATGCCAGCCGGATCCTCATCGCCGCGACCGCGGTCGGTATCGCGCGCCGCATCCGCGACCTGAGCATGGAGTACGGCAGGCACAAACACGTCCGCGGCGAACCACTGACCGCCAACGCCGTCTTCGCCGCCAAGCTCGGTCAGATGGAAACCTGGATCGAGGTGATGCGCAATCAGTGCCTGGCCGCCGCGCGCGAATACGACACGCTCATGGCGACGCCGGACGCCGCGGCCGAATTCCGCCGCCAGGGCTCGCTCCGCTCGGCATTGACGACCAAGCTGTTCTGCGGCCAGACCGGCTGGTCGATCGCCGGGACGGGCTCGGAGATGTTCGGCGGCCTGGGATACACCACCGGTTCGATCATCGGCAAGCTGGTTCGCGACATGCGGTATATCGCAATCGTCGAAGGCGGCGAGGACGTCCTGCGCGACATTGTGTACAGCCGGTACGTGGTTCCGCCGACCAAGCGGATCTGAGATACGGAGCCATCGCACATTGCAAAGAATTTTCAGCTGCCGCGGACCGTGACGAAACGGCAACAACGCCACTTCGCTTTAGCCACACAAGGGTCGCGCGATGGCAACATCCCACGATTAACGATGCCGCCCCGAGACCCGGCGAATATCCGCACTTACCGTACACATTTCCCTCGCATTGCGGACCATCGGCCCTTGCGCCGGTCACCGCGTTTACTGTGACCTCCATCGCTATCCGCGCACGGGAGCGGCGGAGGAACTGTGGTAATCGTCGTCGGTCGGCGTGGCCCGGTTGCATTTCGACAATGCGCGCGTTTACCATGTCCTGCACAAGGGTGTCCAACCTCCGTGAAAGGACTCTGGTGGCAAAAAAAGTCATCACAAAGACTGTCGTTACCGACGATTTCGACGGGAACGAAATCCAGGATGGGCACGCCCTAGAGGTCAAGATCAGCATCGCAGGCACGGAGTACCGGTTGGATCTGCGCCCGGAGAACGTCGACAAGTTCCGCGCGCACATCCGGAAATGGCTCGAGGCCGCCCAGTCCGGCGGCGCCTCGTCTCCGGAGCAGCCCGCCGAGCGCCGCGCCACCCCCGCACGGCGCACCGGCCGGCCGACCACGAAGCGCGGCAGCCGCCGCAAGGGCCCGTCGCCGCGCCGGCCGCGGGAGGAGATCCAGGCGGTCCGCGAGTGGGCGCTCGCGCACGGGTTCGAGGTCTCGCCGCGCGGCCGCATCTCCAACGAGGTGCACGACGCTTTCAAGGCCGCGCACTGAGCGCGAGTTCCGACATTTTCGGACATTTCCGATCATTCGGGCACCGAGAACGGTGCTCACGCAGCGGACGACATGGGCGAACAGGGGCATCGGCCGACCGATGCCCCTGAAACTGACGGCACCGCCGCGGCAGCGCCGCCGGTCCGGACACCGCTCTCGATCATCGCGAGCGCGATGCCTCAACCACCAGCGCCACAACACTTTTCACCGTTCTCGCGGCACCGGCCGGGCCTCGTCACCGTGCCGGTCCACGGCGATAGTGCGCCGCCACAGAACGTTGACAGGGCCTTCGTACGCAGGCATCATCTCCCTAACCACGCCAGTCCGTTTCCGAGGAGCCCGCGGGGCCGACACAGCATTGTGTAGGCAACCCACCGATGCGTCCCGAATGGACCCACACCCTTGGTTTACTGCTTTATGTACGACGTATATGATCGAGTTCTGACCTTCGCGGGGGGAGCAAGCATTGCGCAATCAATCATCTTCGCGCCGGGACGAAGTGGTAGCCAAGGTCAGGCAAATTGCAATCAACACACTTCTCGGCCTCGGGGTGATCGTCGCGCCGGCGGCCTCGCTGGAACTGGTCGCGGTCGACGGCACCCGGTATTACCTGAAGACATTGTTGTCCAAGTGCCAGCAGGAGCCCGACACCCGGTGGCCGCACATCGTCTACGACCACTTCACCGCAGCCGGGGTGTGCGTGCCGTCCCAGCCCGCCCGGGATCGGGTCGCCGACCACATTCGCGTCCAAGTGGCGCCGCCGCACACCGCCGGGCGGCGTAACTCGAAGTTGTTGCACGCCAAACCGATTGCGTCCGACATCGATACCGCGGTACCGCTGGCCGGGTTACTCCTGGACCCGTCCGACCCCGCGGCGAGCACCGGCGAGCCCGCCGTGGGCAGCCGGGACGCGGAAGAGTTGTGGACCCTCGCCTCGGCGAATACCGCAGCCGAGCCGATCGATCACCGAAACCGGTTGGAGCGCAACGATATCGTCATCGATGTGCTCGAAGGGGAATCACCCTTCGTCGCATCGAAGATCGCCGTCATGTCCTACCTGGTCGCCAGCGAGATCGGCCCGGCGCCCTACGGGGTGCTGATCGCCATCCCCGACCAGCACATGATCGCATTCCACCGATTGAGCAGCGCGGCAAACGCGCTGTTCACCGGCTACCTGCTGATCGATTTCGCGAGCCACTTCACCGAGCGCGGCCGCGCGCCGGTGACGCGCGAGATTTTCTACTGGTACGACGGGCAAATGCAGCAGTTGACCCGTACCGACCCCAAGGGGGTCACCGATCTGCACATCACCGGCGCGTTCGAGCAGGTGTACCGCGAAATGCCCTGAGCGGGCGGGTGTTCAGTCGCCGGAGGGATCGCCGGGGAGTCGCTCACCGAAGACCCGGGCGTAAATGTCCTCACCGTGGCTGGTGGCCTCGGGAGCGCCCGCGGCCACGCGATAGGTGCGACGGCCGTCGGCGGCGCGCTGGGCCCGCAGAAACAGGTCGGTGTCCCGTCCCGCCGCGTACCGCTGCCGGACGAAGTCGTAGAGGTGTGTCACCAGTACGACCTTCGCGCCGGATTCGAGCAGGGCCGACATGATCGGGTCGGCGATCGCCGCGGCCTCGCGGTCGTTGGTGGATGCGAACGGTTCGTTGCACAGCAACATTCCGCCAGGACGCAGGGCCTCGGTGAGTTCGCGCATGCGGGCCAGCTCCTCGTCCAGCCGCCCGTGTTCCATATCCGGATCCTCGGCGCGCACGAAATGCGTGAACACACCGTTCCGCACGTCCGCGCCGAAGTCCGCGGCCGTAACGAACATACCGGCCTGCATCATCAACTGCGCCGTGCCGACACTGCGCAGGAATGTCGACTTGCCGCCGCTGTTGGCGCCGCTGACGACGAAGAATGTCACCCCGGCCGCCTCGACATCATTGCCGACCACGTCCGCCGAGGACAGGCACAGCGCCGCGTCGCGCAGGTCACGGCATCGCAATGCCGGCGCACCCGGCACCGGCACGGGGTAGCACATCGGCGTGCCCGTCCGGCCGAGCCGGTCCCGCAGATTCAGGCAGCCCAGATAGAAGGCCAGCTCGGTGCGCAGGTGCCGGAAGAAATCCTGCACGCTGTCGGTCGCTCCGGACACCACCTCGGCGACCGTGTCGAGCGCGGGCTCGACCACGGCGCTCAACGGATCGTCGGGCAGTTCGAAATCGCTCGTCGCCTCGAAGGTGGCGCCCGAGCGCCGCCCGAACAGCGACCGTTTGGCGTTGCGCGGCGGTTCGTGCAGCACGATGCGGTCGGCCTTGTTCCCCGGGCCCAGCGCCGCGCTGAACTGCACGCCGTCGTCGAAATACAATGCCGCCAAGTGGGTTTCCAGCCCGGCGAGATAGTCGTCGTCGAGCATGTCGGTCATCAGCTCGCGGAACCGCACGAGGCCGTCGGAGCTGCACGCGCCGGCGTACTTCTCGCACGTCTGCCTGAGTCTGCGCAGCTGGCCGACCAGGGCCTCGAGCGGTTGCAGCGCCAGCCCCAGTTTGCTCCGGGGCGCGCGGCCGCGCCCGACCATCCAGCGCCGCACCGTGGTCGCCTCGGTGGCGACGGCGTACAGCGCGCGCAGCATTTCCGGTTCCGCGGAGAAGTTCGCCAGCACGCCCTGCCGGTAGCGGATGATCTCGATGTCGGTCAGGCTCGCGGGGACGACCGCCCGCACGACGCTCGCGACGAACTCGTCACCGGCGGCCATCACCGTGAACAGTTCGTCCAGGTTCAGGTCCGCTGCGACGGCGGCGCCGTTGCGGGCCACGTGCAGCGGGCGGTCGGGCGGCTGCAGCAGGCCTACGGGGATCATCGGACCCGCGCCCGGATCGCGTCGTAGGTCAGGCCGTGCCGCTCGGCGACGGCGGCCGCGTAGGCCAGTCCGTCCGGCGGCCGCCGCTCGATCCGGAATGTCCTGACGGCCTCGTCGCCCGCGGCAACTCCCGCGACCATGCTCACCACCTCCGGTCCCAGGTCCGCGAGTTCGTCCAAGAATGTCACGTACACGGCGACGGCGCCGCGCGCGACGATCCGGCGCACCACGTCGCCGCCGATCCGCAGCGCGTCGGCGGCCGCTGTGGTGCTGAAGCTTTCGTTCAATACCACGATGCTGTGCGCGGTGATCCCGTCCACGATGTCGCGCATCCGGAGCAGTTCCTGTGCCAGTGCGCCGTCCGGATCGCTGATGTCGTCGTCGTGGACGAAATGCGTGAACAATGCGTCCGGCAGCAGTACCCGCGCCCGCGTGCCCGGCACCGGGCAGCCCAGTGCGGCCAGGTAGAACAATTGCCCGAACATCCGGGCGAAGGTGCTTTTGCCGCCCTGATTGGGGCCGGTGACGACGAGTATCCGCTCGGGCCCCTCGAGCCGGAAATCGTTGCGCACCACGATGGCCGACTTACCGGCGAGCCGTACGGCCAGCGCGGCGTCGTACGCGCCCTCCACGTGAATGTCGGCGAAATCCGAGGTGACCTCGGGATAGCAGAACGGCGCCCCGTGTGCCGTGAGTTTCCGGACGAACCGGAGATAGTCGAGATAAAACTGTAGTTCGGTGTCGAAACGCGCGACGGCGGGCGCGATGAAGTCGCGGTGCCGCTCGGCGTGCTGTTCGAGCCGGCGGAACGGCCGCGCATGCTGACCGGCGACGAGCGCGATGACCTGCTCCTCGACTTCGTTCATATCGGGCCACGGGTCGACCACGCGCGGCCGGGAAACGACGGCGTCGGCCCGGAAGCGCGCGAACGCCTCCCCGATGATCGCGCTGTAGTCGGCCTGGTCGGCATACCGATCGATGACGAGTTGACGCCCGGTGACGTGCACGGTGTACCGCACCGACTCCAGTTCCGCGCGCACTTCGGCGGCCTCGGCGACCAGCTCCCGATACGCCGGCGCGCCGATATGGTCGTGCAGCCAGTCCCGCCAGTGGCGCAATCCATTGGAGCGCAACGGCAATGCGGTCAGCGCGCTGTCCAGCTCCGCGAGTGTCCGGGAGTAGACCGCCTCGGCGTCGAGTTGCCATCGGTTGCGTTGCTGCGGGTGGTGCAGGCGTCGGCCGCGCTCCACATGCTCTCGTACCGAACGCATTCCGGCCGTGAAGGCCTCGAATGCCGCGCGCACGGAGTCGTCCTCCAGGTCCCGGAAGATTTCGTGCCGATAGGCCACCGAATCGATGTCGCGCAGCGGCCGACGATGGACCGCGTCGTGCGCGATTCCTCCTGTGGCCGTGAAGATCTGGTCAAGATTCAAATCCGCGAGCACATGCGGTTCGACATCGACCGCGTGTGCTTCGTCGCTGCCGCTCCACAGAATGCTCCCGAACTCGGCCAACGCTGCCCTCCCGACGGATGCCCCCAAACATAGCACGCACCCCATCGCCTCTCTGCGACAAACTTCGAACAATGCGCGGGCCGGGCAGCGGCCATTCCACCGACCGGCCCGGCGCGAACCGCTGTCGGCGATACGACACTATGGGCGTATGACAGACATGCCTTCCATGTTCACGATCGACGACGGCGGGCGGTACCTCCCGCAGGGCTGGGCGTACGGTCGGTGGGGGGCGGACATGCTCAACGGCCCGGCGATCTGCGCCGCGGCGGCTCGCTCGCTCGAACGCGAGCACGGCCTGGCCGATTTCGTACCGGCGCGGTTCACCATCGATATGTTCAAGGCGGCCAAGGGCGCTCCGCTCGAGGTGCGCACCGAGGTCGTGCGCTCCGGCCGGCGCATCCACATCGCCGCGGCTCACGTGCGGCAGGGCGACGTCGAGGTCGCCGAGGCACGGCTGGTGCAGTTGCGCGCCACCGACGCGCCGCCCGGCGAGGAGTGGCACTCCGAGCACCCGTTCGATCCGCCCGCCGACTCGGGCGTCGACTGGTGGTATCGCAGCGACCACGACTGGTCGACCACCCTGTCCGACCACCAGAATTCCGGCCGCAAGAGCCTGTGGGCGGTCCCGCTGGGCGCGGTCGAGGGCGAGGAGCGCAGCCCCTTCGTCCAAGCGGTGGTTGCCGCCGAATCCACGAGCCTGGTGACCAATTGGGGTTCGCGGGGCATCGGCTACATCAACGCGGACCTCACCGTCGCCCTCGACCGCGTCCCGGTCGGCGACCGCATCGGCCTGCACGCCGAAACGCACCTCACGAGCAACGGCATCTCGGTGGGCACGGCCACCCTGTTCGATTCCCGCGGGCCCCTCGGCACCGGCATGGTCACCGCGGTCGGCAATGCCGCCGCACAGATCGACTTCAGCGGTTCCTGACCGGCGGCACGGCGTTCCCGCCGTGGCGGACGTCACCCGGCGTGGCAGGAAAACCGCAGGCAAAGGCAGAATGAAGCACGTGAGAGCCTGGCAGCCGATCCCCCACGCCGACGATGTCTCCCCCGCGGACATGGGTCGGGTCACCATCGACGACGTTCGCGCGCTCCGCGAGCAGTTCCTCGATTTCATGCTCGGCTACAAGTTCGCGATCGACGAGATCACGACCAAGATCAATATCTTGCGCGAGGACTTCAACAGCACCCACGAGTACAACCCGATCGAGCATGTGGGATCGCGGCTCAAGTCGCCGGAGAGTGTGCTGGAAAAGGTCCAGCGCAAGAATTACGCGATGAACCTGGCGTCCATCCGGGAGAACGTGCTCGATATCGCCGGGGTCCGGGTCGTGTGCAGTTTCATCTCCGATATCGCCCAGATCAGGGACATGCTGGTCGGGCAGGAGGACATCACGCTGCTGGAGGAGCGCGACTACATCACCCACCGCAAGCCGAACGGCTACCAGAGCCTGCACCTCATCGTGTCGATCCCGGTATTCCGCTCCAACCGCACCGAGCGCATGCCGGTCGAAATCCAGATCCGCACCATCGCGATGGACTTCTGGGCCAGCCTGGAGCACAAGATCTACTACAAATACCGCGGCGAGGTCCCACCCAACCTCCGCACCGACCTGACCCAGGCCGCCGAGGTAGCCGCCCAGCTGGACGAAAAAATGGAAGCCCTACACCGCCAGGTCGACCACACCACCCGCCCCCCGACCACTTCCCTCGACACCTTGGACCTGAGCACCCTGTACAACAGCCTCACCACTTCCCCCGGCCGCCCCACCACCTGACCGATCACCCGAACACGTCCGGCCGGGTCGATTCAGGGGCAGCAGTTGGGGTCCAGGACGGTGCAGAGGGCGGCGAGGGCTTCTCGGCGGGGGCGGTGGAGGGTGTTCATGCCTCGGCGTTCGGACTCTATGAGGCCGGCGTTGCGTAGTTGGGTGAGGTGGTGGCTGACGGTGGATTCCGACAGGCCGACCGTGGTGGCGAGGTCGCCGCCGTTCTCTTCGCCGCGCGGGCTGGTGAGTAGCAGGGACATCAGTTTCACGCGGACCGGGTCCGCGATTGCCTTGAGGCGCAAGGCGACTTCCAATGCGGCGGCATCGTCGATCGGACCGGCCGCCACGGGCCGGCAGCAGACGGGGGCGGACATGTCGATCACGGGTAGCGCCTTGGGCATGAGACCAACCCTACCCAGTGCATTGACATATGTCGAAGAAGTGGTGCAGACTCAGGCCGTCGAGTTCTTCGACATATGTCTCACAAGTGGAGGTTCGTCATCATGTCCCGCATCCAACTCGCCCTCAATGTCGATGATCTCGAGCAGGCCGTCGCCTTCTACTCGACCTTGTTCGGCACGGCACCGGCCAAGCGCAAGCCGGGGTATGCCAATTTCGCGATCGCGGAGCCGCCGTTGAAGCTGGTGCTGCTGGAGAACACCGGCCAGGGCGGCACGCTCAATCATCTCGGGGTGGAGGTAGAGACCTCCGAGCAGGTGCACGGCGAGATCGCGCGCCTGTCGGAGGCCGGGTTGTTCGCCGAGGAGCAGATCGCGACCACGTGTTGTTTCGCCACCCAGGACAAGGTGTGGGTCACCGGCCCGCACGGCGAGCGCTGGGAGGTCTACACCGTCCTCGCCGACAGCGAATCCTTCGGCGACGCACCGCAACTCGGTGACGCGGAAGCCGTACAGGCGTGCTGCGGCACCGCCGAGGAGGCGGCCGCCGAGGGCGCGTGCTGCGGCAGCGCGGCGAAGTAGCAGGCGTGAAACCGCAGGCGTCAGCGCTGCTGCGCCGCGCTCAGGTCCAGAGCGATGTCGGTGATCAGGTCCTCCTGGCCACCGACCAGCCTGCGCTCGCCGACCGCCAGCAGGATGTCGCGGGTGTCCAGGCCGTACTGTTTCGCCGCCGCTTCCGCGTGGCGGAGGAAGCTCGAGTACACGCCCGCGAAGCCGAGGGTCAGGGTTTCGCGGTCGACCTGCACCGGACGATCCTGTAGCGGGCGCACGATGTCGTCGGCGGCGTCCTGGAGGGCGAACAGGTCGCAATTGTGTTTCCAGCCGGACAGATCCGCGACCGCGGCGAAGGGTTCGATCAGACAGTTGCCCGCGCCCGCGCCGTGCCCGGCCAGCGAGGCGTCGACCCGGATCGCCCCTTCCTCCACCGCCACTACGGAAT
This sequence comes from Nocardia wallacei, assembly GCF_029868745.1. GTDB lineage: Bacteria > Actinomycetota > Actinomycetes > Mycobacteriales > Mycobacteriaceae > Nocardia > Nocardia wallacei_B. The sequence continues at coordinate 23,905 of NZ_JARWOP010000378.1, forward strand.
TCGCCACCGACAGCGACAGATTCTGGTGCGCGTGGATCCCGATCTGAGTGCCGGGATCGAGGATGTCCCGGTAGGCGCGCACCCGCTCCCGCACCCCGTCCATGGTCAGCCTGCCGCCGGAGTCGGTGACGTAAACACAATGTGCGCCATAGGATTCCATGAGTTTCGCCTGCCGGGCCAGCTCGGCCGGTTCGCTCAGATGCGACATCATCAGGAAGCCGCTCACGTCCATGCCGAGTTCGCGGGCGGTGCCGATGTGCTGGGCGGCCACGTCGGCCTCGGTGCAGTGCGTCGCCACTCGCACCGAGGTCACCCCGAGGGCGAAGGCCTGCTTCAACTCGGCGACGGTGCCGACTCCCGGCAGCAGCAGCGTGGTCAGCTTCGCGCGGTGCACGACCGCGGCGGCCGCCTCGATCCATTCCCGGTCGGTGTTGCTGCCCGGCCCGTAGGTGAGGCTGTGCCCGGCGAGGCCGTCGCCGTGGGTGACCTCGAGGGCGTCGACCCCGGCGGCGTCGAGGGCGGCGGCGATCCGGGCCACGTTCTCGGGGCTGATCCGGTGCCGCAGGGCGTGCATGCCGTCGCGCAGGGTGACGTCCTGGATGTAGAGCGGGGCGCCGTCGGTGACATTCGGGCGGGTGGTCGTCTGGGTCATCGGGCCGTCTCCACAAGCATGTTGTCGGCGATCTTCTCCGCGACTCGCAGGGCCGCGGAGGTCATGATGTCGAGGTTGCCCGCGTAGGCGGGCAGATAGTGCGCGGCGCCCTCGACCTCGAGGAAGACCGATACCTTCCACAGGCCGGGGCCCCGGTCGACGCCGCCGGTGAGGGTGGCGACCGATTCGGCGTCGTCCAGCTTCGTGAACTGCACATCCTGTTTGAGCCGATACCCCGGCACGTACGCCGCGACCGCGGCGACCATGTCCCGCACGGACTTTCGGATCGCCTCCTGGTCCGGATCGGTGACCAGGGTGAGTACGGTATCGCGCATGATCAGCGGCGGCTCGGCCGGATTGAGGACGATGATGGCCTTGCCGTGCTCGGCGCCCCCGACCCGCACGATCGCCTCCGAGGTGGTCTCGGTGAACTCGTCGATGTTCGCCCGCGTCCCCGGCCCCGCGGATTTCGAGGCGATGGAGGCCACGATCTCCGCGTAGTGCACCGGCGTGACCGCGGCCACGGCGGCGACGATCGGAATCGTCGCCTGTCCCCCGCAGGTCACCATGTTCACGATCGGGGCGTCGAGGTGCTCGTCCAGATTGACGGCCGGCACCACGAACGGCCCGATGGCCGCGGGCGTGAGGTCGATCAGCCGCTTGCCGTAGGGCCGCAGCGCCTCCTCGTTCGCCAGGTGCGCCTTGGCCGAGGTGGAGTCGAAAATGATTCGGATGTCGTCGAATTCGGGATGTGCGAGCAGTCCCCGCACGCCGTTGTCGATGGCATCGATGCCCAGCCGGCGGGCGCGGGCGAGCCCGTCCGAGGCGGGGTCGATGCCGACGAGCGCGGTGATCTCGACGTGCTGTGCGACGCGGAGGAGTTTGATGACCAGGTCGGTGCCGATATTGCCCGACCCGATGACCGCGGCCTTGATCCGGCTCATGGTGTCCTGCTTTCGGGTGAGATGGTCAATCCGTGAAAGTCGCGGTGACGGAGCCTATTTCGGAAATGTGCGCCTGGTAGGTCGCGCCCGGAGCCACCGGCACGATCGGCCCGAGCGCACCGGAAAGGATGACTTCGCCCGCGCGCAAAGGGGAACCGAACACACAGCAGGTATTGGCCAGCCACGCCAGGGCCTCCCACGGGCTGCCCAGGCAGTCGGCGCCGCGGCCGGTCGAGAGCTGTTCGCCGCCGGAGGTCATGGTCATCGTGACCGCGACGAGGTCGGGGGCGTCGGCGATCGCTAGCGAGTCGCCGAGTACATACAGCCCCGAGGAGGCGTTGTCGGCGACCGTATCGGCGAACCTGATGTCCCAGTCGGCGATTCGGCTGTCGACGATCTCGAACGCCGCGTGCACCCGATCCACGAAATGCGGCGCCTCGGCCGCCGTGATCGGGCCCGGAATGTCACCGGACAGGGTGAAGGCGATCTCGGCTTCGATCCGGGGCTGAAGCAGTCTGCCGAGGTCGACCTTCTCGTCGTGGGTGCAGTCGAAGTCGTCGAGCAGGACACCGAAATCGGGCTGGGCCACGCCCAGTTGGCGCTGCACGGCCGGGGAGGTCAGGCCGATCTTGCGTCCGATCAGCGTGCGGCCACCGGCGAGCAGTGCGTCGATATTGCGCTGCTGGATCTCGTAGGCCGCGTCCAGGTTGTCCGGCCCGATCAGGTCACGGATCGGCGCACACGGGGTCCGGGTGGCCGCCGCTGCCGCGAGTCGTTCGGCGGCCGCGCCGATCGTGTGGGGTTGCACCGTCGTCATGTCGTGCACGCTATGGCCGAGGATGCGCCGCGAATAGGATGTGTCCCATGAAACGGGACGATTTGTCGCTGCTACAGCGCTCGGCGCTGGTGCTCGACGCCTTTCCCGGCGGCACGGCGCTGTCCCTGGCCGAGGTCACCGCCCGCACCGGGCTGCCCCGCTCGACCACGCACCGGGTGCTGACCGCCCTGGTCGAGCTGGGCTGGCTGACGCGCACGGGCGGCAAGTTCGAACTCGGCCTGGCCCTGTTCGAACTCGGCGAGCGCGTCGGCCTGAAGTACCGGCTGCGCTCGGCGGCGCTGCCGTTCATGCAGGACCTGTACGCGGTGACGGGGCAGACCGTGCACCTGGCGGTCCGCGACGGCCGAGACGCCGTCTACGTCGAGAAGATCCACGGGCATGCCGCCCTGCCGCTGCCCTCGCAGATCGGCGGGCGGCTGCCCCTGACGTGCACCGCGGTCGGCAAGGCGCTGCTGGGACCGGCGGACCCGGAGGTCCGCGCCCACGTCCTGAGCCTGCCGCTGCGCAGTTACACCGGCAACTCCATTACCGACCCGGCCCGCCTGACCCGTGAACTCGAGGCCGTGCGGCGGACCGGTGTCGCGATCGAGCGGGAAGAGGCATCTCCGGGCGGCTGCTGCCTGGCCGCGCCGGTGCTGCTCGCGGGGCGCCCGATCGCGGCGCTGTCGGTGTCGGTGCCCACCGACAGCTTCACACCCGAGTTGCTCGCGCCCGCCGTCCGCACCGCGGCGCTGGCGCTGGGCCGAACGCTGTCCCGCACCCCGGCCGAGCGCGCGGCCGCCGTCACCACCCGAAGGAACTCTGCCGCAGTGTGATTCGTGCGCCTGGTCACTCCGTGGCGCGCAAGGGCGCACCGACGTGGTGGAGATGCCGCAGTGCCTCGCGATAGGACGCGATCAGGCCCGTCTCGTGGTACGGCACACCGATTTCGGCGCAGTAGTCACGGACGATCACCTGGGCGTGCCGCAGATTCGGTGACGGCATGTTCGGGAACAAATGGTGCTCGATCTGGTAGTTCAGCCCGCCCAGCGCGAGGTCGGTGAGCACGCCGCCGCGCACGTTGCGGGAGGTCAGCACCTGACGGCGCAGGTAGTCGGGGCGATCGTCGCCGGTCAGGGTCGGCATGCCCTTGTGATTCGGGGCGAAGATGCAGCCCATGTACACGCCGAACAGCACCTGGTGGACGACGAGGAACGCGAGGGCCTTGTCGGCGGGCAGCACGGCGAACAACGCGGCCAGATAGCCGATGAAGTGGCCGAAGAGCAGCGCGGCCTCGACTCGGCGGTGTTTGACGGATCGGTCCCGCAGTGCGCGGACGCCGGCCAGATGGAGGTTGAAACCTTCCAGCATCAGCAGAGGGAAGAACAGGAACGCCTGCGCTCGCCCGATGAGCCGGGGCAGGCCGCGGCTCGCTCGCGCCTGTCGTTGTGACCAGACCAGAATGTCCGGCGCGACATCGGGATCGAGGTCCTCGTGGTTGGGGTTGGCATGATGCCGGGTGTGCTTGTCCTGCCACCAGCCGTAGGCCAAACCGATCCCGGCGTTGCCGACCACCCGGCCCACGATCTCCGTCGGCCGGCGCAACCGGAAGACCTGGCGATGCGCGACATCGTGCATGACGAGGGCGACCTGTGCACTGGTCACGGCCATGAACGCCGCGATCAGCAGTGTCCACCACGAGTTGCCGACGACGACGAACGCCGCCCAGCCGGCGACGAACACCGCCCCGACCACGCTGAGCCGGATCGCGTAGTAGCGGGGACGCCGCTCCATCAACCCGGCGTCGGAGATCCGGCGCAAGAGGCGTGAGTAGTCACCGTCGGCGCCGCCGCGCCGCCGTGCGCGTGGTGCTGACTCTGGAACCAAGGCCGACGTCGTCATGAATCTCCGGAATTCGTTGGAACCGCGGGGTGGTCGCGGCGAGGTGTCCTCGACGCTATCGGCAGATTTCTCGTTCGATGTAGTCCCTCGGTACGGGAGGGGAATAGGACTGTGGGGTGACAGCCGGTCCCTACCGTACACAGGAGACGGGCGCTACGCGTGGCGTCGGGCGGTTTGGCGGAATTGCCCTGGCGGAAGGTCGTATTCGCGCACGAATGCCTCGTTGAACGCCGACATCGACCCGAACCCGGACTCGAAGGCGATGGCGCTGATACTGTCGGCGCGGAACGGGTCCTGTAACCGCTGCCGGGCCCGCCGCAGTCTGGTCTCGCGCAAGAGCCGCGCGGGGCTGGTCTGCACCGACTGCAGCGCGACCTCGAGCATCCGGCGTGAACAGCCCAGGTGTTCGGCGATCGAGGCGGCCGTTACGGCCGGGTCGTCGGAGCATTTCTCGACATAGCCGCGCGCGTCCCGCGCGATTGCGCCGAGCCGCGTCTCGTAGGGCGCACGCTGGTCGTCCAGCGAAATTCCCAGCAGTTCGACAAGGCGCGAGCTGATCTGCAGGAACTCCCACGTCGACATCGTCTCGCGGTGCGCCGCCAGTTGCCCGGTCATCGCCGCCACGGTGCTCAGCAGCGCGTGTTTCGGGTCCAGCGCGAGCGGCGGGCGGTCGCGGCACCGCGCCGGCAGTTCCGCCGCGGGCACCGTGAGGATCCAGCCGTGCGCATTGTCGTTGTGCGCCAGGCTCATCGGGCGTCCCATGGTGATCATGCCGAGTTGCCCGGGCCGCAGCCACACCGTGTCCTCGCCTTGCGACAGGCCGATGCCGCCCGCCAGCGTGATCACGAGCCGCGCGCTGCGGTCGTCGTCCATGCGGATGTGCCGCGTCGATCGTGCGTAGCGAATGCGCTTGGAGGAGAACTCGACCAGTTGAAAGTCCCCCAGTTGCGCATCGGCGAGGCGTTGCACCCGCGTGGTCCCGACGAAATCGCGGCTGTCGCCGAAGTCGAAATGCAGTGCGCCGTGGTTGCCGCGGACATGTCCCACCCAGAAGTCGGTTCGGTCCGCCTTCGACACCTCCGCGGTGGAGGCGTGCAACGGCTGATAATCCGAACGACTCACGGCATCCCCTCCAGTGCGCGAATCAGGCAAGGGTGTGCGCGTCTCCGGTCGAGCCGAAACGTCACGCCCGCATAACCTTTCGGCAAGTGTACGACGACGAGGCGGGCAGTCGTAGGCTCCCCCGGCAGTACGCGGGAATCCGGGACCCGGGCCCCCGATCGGGAAGGTCACCGGACGAGCGGCAGGCGCCGAGGGTGTGGAGGGGAGGTCAGCTCGAGACCGTGGCCCGGGGTCCCGAGCTGGCCGTGCGCCCGCGCCGGTCGCGGTGCGCACCGGGCCTCGGTATGTTTCCTGCATGACGCACTACCGGCGGTGGCGCGGTTCGATTCTCGGACTGTGCGTGCTCGCGCTGACCGCCACCGGCTGCATCGGCGCCGTGGATCGCGCCGACTTCGAAGAACTCGTGCAGGGGCGCGGTGGCGGTCTGGTCAGCGCGCTGCCCGGCGGCGCGATCACCGCGCTGCAGCGGCGTTTGGGGACGGCCGATCTCGAGGCGAGCGTGATCCTGCTGACCGCGCCGAATTCGTCGCAGTTCCAATTCATCATGCTCGACCAGCCCCCGCAGGTCACCGCGGCGCTGAACAGCGGAGGCGCGTTGTCGGGACGATATCCGTTGGCGCGCTTGCGAATTCGCGTGCCGCAACGGCCGGACGAGCTCGACGACTACACCTTCGCGCTGGACACTCTCAGCGAACCCGCGCCCGTGCAGGCGCTCTCGGGCGATCTGAACGGCACCACCTTCGCGATCGGCGAAGTACCCGCGCTACAGCGAGTCGAGGAGATCGTCGACACGTCGATCGCCCACAGCGGACTCGACGACGCGCACGTATCGGCGTTGCTGGTGCACCGATCCGGGCAGAACGTTCTGGTGACGGTGAATGTCGTGGCGCCCCGCGGCGTGACCGTCCTCCAATTCGACCGCGCCGGAACTCTGCTCCGCACACAGCGGGCATGACCATGGCCAAGCCCTTCGCGATCCTGAGCGGCCTCGTTCCCGGCGTCTTCGTATTCAGCATCCTGCTCTCGGTGATCTGGCCCGGCGAGATCGAGCTGACCGCACCCCTGTTCTGCGCGGACCCGTACCGCGACCCGATCGTCGTCTCCGACACCTTCCACGACTCCGAGGGCACCTCGACCAACTTCACCCTGCACTGCGTCGGCGACCGCGGCGAACTCACCGACGAGGGCTTCATGTTCCCCTGGCTGACCCTCGTGGCGGCCCACACCGCCCTCATCGTCCTGATCGCATTCTCGGTCACCTTGGTACACCGCGTCACCACCGACGACCAACCACCGGACAGCCCGCGAATCGGCACCGAACTGTAGCCACACATCGCCATTCATCGGGTATTCCCGGCTGGGTGCGGCCGGGGCCGGCCGCACCCGCTGAGCCGGAAGGCCTTATGCCGAAATGTGTTCGGCGGCGACGTCGAGGATCCAGGTGACGCCGAAGCGGTCGGTCAGCATTCCGAAGGCCGGTGCCCAGGGGGCGGGGGCGAAGGTCTCGATGATTGTGGCGTTGTCCGCGAGGCGGTCCCACAGCGCACCGACCTCCTCGATGGATTCGCCGCGCACCGACAGGAAGAACGGCTCGTCGGTGAGGGTGGCGCCGTTCTCGCGGCGGGTGGTGGGCGCGCTCGCGGCGGCCCGCGTCTCCTGGCCGGGGACGTCGTAGGCCATGACCCGGAACCCGTTGGCGGCGACGACCTGGCCGAACACCACCTTGCTCGCGTCGGGCGATTCGGCGGACATCCCGAAGTCGCCGTAGGTGGCGATGGTGAGCTGCCCGCCGAATACCGACTGATAGAACTCCAGGGCCGCCCGGGCCTGACCGTGGAAGTTGAGATGGGCAACAGCATTGACCGACATGGCGATCCAGTCCTTCACGAGTGGTTTCGCGCCGGAGGGTTCCGGCGACGAAAGCCACACTGTCACCGGTAGCGGTCAGGGAATGTCCGCTACTCGTGACAGCATGAACGCATGCCGACCGCTTCCTCGACGTCGACCTCCCGGCGCCTGCTCGCACTGCTGTCGCTGCTGCAGGTCCGCCGCGATTGGCCGGGAGAGCTGCTCGCCCAGCGGCTGAACGTCAGCGCGCGCACGGTGCGCCGCGATGTCGACCGCCTGCGCGAACTCGGGTATCCGGTCCAGGCCGCGAAAGGGCCGGACGGCGGCTATCGGCTGGAGGCGGGCAGCGAACTCCCGCCGCTGCTGTTCGACGACGAGCAGGCGGTCGCGCTCGCGGTGGCGTTGCGGACCGCGGCGGGGACGGGCGCGGGCATCGAGGAGGCCGCCGCCCGAGCCCTGGCGACCGTGCGCCAGGTGCTGCCCTCCCGCCTGCGCCGGCGCGTCGACGCCCTCGAGATCTCCGCGGTCGGGTCGGCCGGACCTCGCGCCGATTCCCAAGCCGATACCCACACCCTGCTCGCGCTCGGCGCCGCCCTCCGAGCCGGCGAGGAACTGCGATTCGACTACGCGTCCCCGGCACAGCCGGAGGCCACCGACCCACGCCGGCCGCGCCGGGTGCAACCCCATCATCTCGTAGCCCGCGGCGGCCACTGGTACCTCATCGGATGGGACCCACAGCGCGCGGACTGGCGGATCTACCGCGCCGACCGCATGACCCTGCGCATTCCCAACGGGCCCCGCTTCTCCCCCCGGCCATTGCCGGGCGACGACATCGCCACATTTCTCTCCGCCCGGTTCAAGGGCTCCGACAGCACCGACGCCTGGCCGTGCAACGGCGAGGTGATACTGGAACTCCCTGCCGCACAAGTCATTCCGTTCGCAGACGACGCCGTCGTCGAGGAATACGGACCCACCCGAACGAGAATGCTGCTCGGTTCCTGGTCCTGGCCCGCACTCGCGGCGACGCTGGCTCGTTTCGACACCGAAATCGAGGTCGTCGGCCCGCAGCAATTGCGCGACGCCTTCGCCGACCTCTCCCGCCGCGCGGCCCGCGCCGCGGGCGACAACCCCACGTCCACGAACGATCGGGGGTGACCGCATCGAGCCGAACGCGGACCGTCAGCTCGCCGCGCGCACGGCCGGGTAGAGGCGGAAGGTGCCCTCGAATCCTTTGAGTTCCACTTCGCGTTCGGGGCCGAGGGCGATGTCGGGCTCCTCGCATACCGAGTCCCGAACGGTCTCGCTCACCAGCACCTCGCCGCCGGTGGCGCGGGCGGCGACTCGGGCGGCCATCGCGACATTGCGACCGTAGAGATCGTCGCCGCGCCGCACCGACGGTCCCATGTGGATGCCGATGCGCACCAGGACACTCGGCCGTCGCGGCGAATCGGCGACGGCCAGCGCGGCCTGGACGTCGATGCTGCACCGGACCGCGTGCTCCGGTTCGGCGAAGGCGATCATGAAGCCGTCACCCTGGCTTTTCACGATATGGCCGCGGTGCGTGCCGACCAGGTCTCGGACCAGCCGGTCGTGGCGGTCGAGCAGTTTGACCCAGGCGCGGTCGCCGAGCCGCTCGTTCAGCGCGGTGGAGCCCTCGATGTCGGAGAAGACGATCACCACGTTTCCGTCGGGGGTCAGCCTGGCCAGGTCGGGTCGTTCCACCCGCGCCCACGCCGCAAGTTCCTCGACCGAACTGAACACCGCGCCACGAAAGCCCTTCTCACGCACCAGGTTCGCGGTTTCCCACACGGTCTTCACCGCCAGCCTGCCGCGCGAAAGCAGAATCCGGCTCGCATCGGGCCGACGCCGCCTGGACCGCAGACGGCGATTCGCACGCGCCAGCAGTACGCCGAGCACGACCAGGCCGACGGCTTCGGCGGCGGCGATCACCACCAGCAGGATCACGATCACCGTGGGCATGAGCCGACCATAGCCGGGCCGGGGCGGCCGCGTCTCGGCCAGGCACGCGGGCAGAATGGCGGGGTGGATTCTCTTGCCCGGCCGGACGCATCCGCCTCGTCGACCGCGTCGTTCGAGGCGCAGTTCAGCACCCTGCTCGGGCCGCTACGCCGCGCGGTACTGCGGCGCACCCGCACCGCCGAGGACTTGCCCGACCTGCCGGACGCGCAGATCGAACTGCTTCGACTGCTGGTCACGACGGGAGGGCTCGCACCGAGCCGGGCAGCCGCCGAACTGCGGATGGCGCAGTCGACCATCAGTAATCTGATTCGCACGATGGCCGCGGCCGATCTGGTAGAACGCCGAAATCAGCCGACCGACGGCCGCGGCGCGCTGCTGGTGGCCTCGGCGCGCGCGCATCGACTGCTGGATCGGTACGACCACGCCAGCGCCGCGATACTGCGCGAGACGCTCGAAACCCTCACCGCCGCCGACCGCCACGCCCTGGAATCCGCGCTGCCCGCACTGCAACGCCTGGTACAGGCGTTGGGCGAATAGTCGGCGATCTTTCCCGAATCACCTCCCTCGCGCGGCCGTCGTCCTCTACAGTGCTTTTGTTTCAAAAGCACTTGCCCGCAGGGAGCTTCACATGCGAATCCGCACCGCCGGCCGTCCGCGGACCAGATGGCTGACGCCGCTGGCGATCCTGATCAGCGGCGTCGCCGCGGCGGCGGTGTCGGTGTTCGCACCGGCGCAGGCCGTGCCGGGCGGCGGCCCGGAACCGGTCGTGAGCGTCACCGGTGGCGCGATTCGCGGTATGCGGTCCGACGGCGTCGTGAAGTATCTCGGGGTGCCGTTCGCCGAAGCGCAGCGTTTCGCGCCGCCGCGTCCCGCGATGCCGTGGGACGGTGTCCGGGCGGCGGTCGGGCACGGGCCGCAATGCCCGCAGTCGGCTCCGGTGCCCGGCGCTCCGGGATTGCAGCCGTCGAGCGAGGACTGTCTCAGCATCGATGTGTATGTGCCCGAACACCCGGCCGCCGCCACGCTTCCCGTCATGGTGTGGCTCTACGGCGGGGCGTTCGTGCTCGGTTCCAACGCGCAATACGATTCGCCCGCCAGGCTGGTCCGAGACGGGCAGGTCATCGTCGCCATCCCCAATTACCGCGTCGGGCCGTTCGGCTTCCTGGCGCTTCCCGAACTGGCGGCGGAGGGCGCGGCCGGCACCTTCGGCACCCTCGACCAGCAGGCCGCCCTGCGCTGGCTGCGCGACAACGCGGCGGCGTTCGGCGGCGACGCGGGCAATATCACCCTCTTCGGCGAATCCGCCGGTGGCATGAGCGTCTGCACCCAGCTGGCCTCGCCGTCGGCTCGCGGCCTGTTTGCGAAAGCGATCATCGAGAGCGGGTCCTGCGCCCGCAGCCCCCTGGTTCCGCCTACTGCCGAGGTCGCGTATCGGCGGTCGGCCGACTACGCCGCGAGTCTCGGCTGCGGTAACCCGGCGACCCGCCTGGCGTGCCTGCGCGCCCTGCCCGCGGACCGGTTGCTGGACTCGCCCACCACGACCCTGAACACCATGGCGGTCACGTGGACTCCCGCCCTGGACGGGATCGTGCTGACCGACACTCCCGAGAACGCCCTCGCCGGTGGGGCCGCACGTGACATCCCGCTCGTCGTCGGCAGCAACGCCGACGAAGGCGCCACGTTCATCGCGCTGCTCGACTACCTGCGCGGCGCCATACCCACCGATGCCGACTACCGCGCGTGGGCACGAGACCTGTTCGACGACAACAGCGATTCGGTCCTCGACCGGTACCCCGCCGCCGCGTTCGCCTCGCCCGCCGCGGCGAAGGAACGCGTGATCACCGATGGATTCTTCGCCTGCCCAGCGCAATTCACCGCCGACGCCGCCCGCCGCGGTGGCGCATCCGTGTGGCGGTACCGATTCGGTGACACCCCGCTGCCCGCGAACCCGTTGCTGCCCGGCGCTTTCCACGGCGCGGAGGTTCCGTACGTCTTCTCCGCGCTGATGGGCATCCCCGTCCCGCTGCCGCCGGAGGCAGACCTGCTCTCCCGCCGAATCCAGCACAGCTGGGCACAATTCGCCCACACCGGCAATCCCGAAACCCCCGACTTCACCCCTTGGCCCCACACGAATCCCGCCACCACCCTCGAACTGAGCAGCCACCACATCGCCGTCACCGACTCGTTCGCCGACCGACACCACTGCGACCTCTGGGCCTCCATCGACCGCATCGGATAATCGGCTGGGGTGCCCGAACGCGGTTTCCTCTGCGGGAACGACGATCAGTGCCGCCCGGTATGGGTCAGCCGATGCCGGTACACCACCACGGCCATCGCGATGAGCATCAGCACATGCCCGAGGATCATCAGGCCCGCGCCGGACAGAATGCCCGCCCAATAGGGCGCCAGGAGCACCGCGAACGGCACATACATCGCCGCGGTCATCTCGGCGACTTCGGCGAAACCGTGACGGCGCACCAACATCCACGCCGCCATGGCCACGGCCATCTCCGTCGCCATGATCATCGCCCGGGCATCGGCGCGCTCGAAGACGGCCGACCAACCGGCAGCGGCGAATCCCCACCGCACCAAGGGACCGAAGACGGCCATGCCGATGCCCATGGCGGCCGTCATCTCGAGATAGTGCAGCAATGCTCGTCGCGTGATCGAGCGTGACGAGGAGTGGTGCATACGGGCTTCAAGGGTTGTCATTACAGACTCCATATCGGATAGCGTCTCTATCTATAATAGGAAGCTACACTATCCGTATTACCGAGTCCAGCTTCGGCTCGAATGAGGATCGGAAGCTGCGATCGGACCGGCGATCTCGCCGGTATCGACTTCGGCCGAACCCCCGAGGCCCTACCCCGCCGGTGTGACGCTGCTGCGCCTCCGCCGGCTCAAGGGCGCTCCGGAATCGGCCGAAAAATCGTCTCCGGGAACAAGTTCTATCGTTCCGACGCGCCCCGAGACGAATCCTGTTGTGCTAACCTGAGTTACGCAGTCATTCAGTGGCAAATCCAGGCGAGGAGCCGTCCGGCGTCGTTTCGATGCCCGCGTGGACGCTCCGAGTCGTCGAAGCAATCAATAGTACAACTGTCCAGTCGTCGACATTTGTTCGGTCGATGCGGGTGATGTCTTTATTTGTGTCGATTGCCGATAACACGAAGCGAGGGTGGGGCCCTCGTCTGCGATCAGGGAGGGAGAGTCGTGACCGAAGAATTCGGAAGTGTAAACCCCGTGGGCAAAACGTACAAGCCCACCAGGTTCATGCGCCACCCGCTGACACGAAAAAATCAGCGGGAGCTGAAAGTTCCCGACCGTGCCCCTGCTCTGTGCGAGAAGTGGAAATCCTGGGAAAAGATGGAGAAGAAGCCGCCGGGGTGGGAGCGCATAAAGGCGAGAGCACAGCAGAAGACAGCAGACGGGCAAGATCGGTGGATCGCCCCGGTCGGATTTTCCCTGAACAAGGTTCGATACGGCGACTTTCCGGACGACGAGGCCACCGCACACCAGCGCGAGTGGTACACGTACATGAATATGGGCGTACCACTCATCGAAGAGCGAAGCGACATTCAGCAACCCCCACCCGACGTGATATACCAGAACACGTTCGTCAACCGAACCGACCCCAAACCCGTGACATGGACGGCTACGGTCGAGTTCCTGATCGCGAACGAAATCAGCTGGCAGCTCCAAGGCCAGGTACAGCTCACCTTCGCGGCGAAAACCACCGCATCGCTACAGCAGCAACTACAGAAGAGCATGGCGGCGAGCGAGTCGCAGACGACCACGATGAAGAACAGCAGAGACAATGTCGGCGTCGACAACGCCTCGCAGACGCAGACGACGAATACGACGACGGCCACCGGAACCGCCACGGGTACCGGGGAGTTGTCGGCACAGCTGATGTTGGGAATCACTTCTTCGATCGGCGGCAAACTGACCACTCAGTTCAGAAGCTCGCTACAGCTCAGTGGAAAAATAGACACCCGAGCCGTGGTCCGGGCGACACAGCGCCGGAAGATCAGCAGATTCGACTACGAACTTCCCATCACCTTCGGCGGCTACATCGCTCTGTATTACGACGAGCCGGTCGAGTTCGGCAGCCTTACCAGTAAGGATCGTGCGGCGCGACGAAAAGCGCAGACTCGCGACGACAGTGGAAGAACCGAGCCCGAACAGTACTACCAGATAATTGCGCACGATATCGATGTCCTCGAATTGATCGAGGACGGCAGAGAATACCTCAGCCAAAAGGGCGAAGCCGAGATCGTCTCCACCTTCGCAGGAGAAATGGAAGTATTCGAACTCGAATCACTGACACTCAGCGACGGCGTCAACGAAAAGACAGAGGCGTATCTCTACAAGGAGTGATCGCTCCGTTCCGGCCAGGAGGAAAACATGCCTGTCGACAAAGATCCCGCAAGCAGTAACAACGAAGGCGGATCCGCCCGACCGAACGCTTTCGACGGCTCCTTCGGCGGCGGCCGAGAGGGGGCCCGCTCCGCCGAACAGACTGCCCGACAACTCGATACAGACACTCCCGGATCGGCCCACGGCGTGTGGGACGACGAGGAGGAGTCCGTCTCCGGCTCGTTCGCGGGGTGCCTGCGCGACTTGGAAAGTCGACGCGATCCGGCGATCTTCCGCCAGATTCCGCACGACCGGCTCCACGTCAACGATATGTTCCTCATCCCCCATTTCCAGAGTTTTCAGGCCGCGGCGACAGGTCAGCAACAAGTCTTCGGAGATCCGGGGTCGACGTCGGCCATGGCCTCGTCAACCCTGAATGTCGCGGCCGAATCGCTGACTGTCGAGATCAAGGACGAGGACCGGCCCGGAGTCGCCGACAACAGGAACTTCGTCCTGGTCGCGACCGGTCTCGGGCAGTCGGAAGGTCTCGCGGTGGATACACTGCGCGGCACGGCATACTCCGCCGACCGGAGCGGCCACCACCTCTACGCCGTGGATCTCGGCTGCGGCGCGGAGTACGTGGTCGCGAGCAACCTGGGTGACATCGGAGATGTGGCCCTCGACGGAAACGGTACGGCCTACGTCACCGACTATGCCGGGGCGCGGCTGCTCGCGGTCAACCTGTCCGACGGCTCCAAGCGCCAAATCACCAGTGCCGACGGCATATTCGCCTACGGTGTCGCACTGGGCGACCGCGGCACGGCCTACGTCACCGACTGGTACAACGGCAAACTGTTCGCGGTCGATCTCGAGACGAATGAGAAGAAGACCCTCACCGAAGGCATCGGACACGCCGCCGGGATAGCGCTGAACGGCACCGGCAAGGCATACATAGGCCAGAAGGACGGCGATCGAAACCTGTACGAGGTCGACCTGGACACCGGCGCCAAACGCCTGCTCACCACGCTCGTCAACGCGAGCACCACCCGTGTCGAACTGGACGGGGCCGGGAAAGCATATGTCGCCGACCATGTCCAGGGCGGCCTGTACGAGGTCGACCTCGCCAACGGCGCCAAGCGGGTGGTGGCCACCGGCCTGGGCGCCGCCAACGGTCTCGCGGTGGACAGCGGCAACGGCCACGTCTACGTGAGCAATCAGGCGGGCGAACTCTGGCGACTCTCCCAGCGCGCCCTGCGGACCATCGGAGGCGTCGGCAAAGTGACGCTGCCACCGCCGCGATAACGCTGGACGCGCGAAGTCGCCGCGGATCCGGTCAGACGACCGCGTACGGGTAGGCCGCGGCGCGGCCCTGGAAGGAGAGGATGCGGAGGTTCTGGACTCGGCCCTCGCGGATTTCGATTGCGCGGCGGACGGTTTCGCTGCTGTCCCAGGCGTCGGGGCCGGCCATCACGATGGGCAGGTATTCCAGCAGCGCCTCGGAGTTCTCCCAGGTGGCGGAGTTCCAGAGGAACGAGGGGCTGTGGTCGACGCCGTAGTTGTGCAGGTCGTCGCCGATGGTGAACATCGGGTCCGCGAACGAGGTCGGGCGTGCCCACTCGAAACCCATGCCCGCGTCGCAGGAGACGTCGACGAACAGCGTCCCGCGCGCGAACAGGTCCAGATCCGCGTTCCGCACGAACAGCAGCGGCTCCTCGGTGTCCTGGAGCATGCAGTTGACAACCACGTCGTACTGGGCCAGCGCCGCCGCCAGCGGTCCCGATTCCGGCGCCTTCAGCGCGAGGGTCCGGCCGGGGTTCGTCGGATCCCGCTGGAAATGCTGCATCCGCACCGACGCGAACGGTGAGGCCACCGCCGACACGCTGCGCTGGGTGAACACCGTGACATCACTGATCCCGAGTGCCGAGAGCGCACGCACCGCGCCGCGGGCGGTGGCACCGAAACTGATGACCGCCGCCCGCATCCGCCGCCCGTAATCGCCGCAGGATCCACGCAGTTGCAGCGCGTGCAGGACCGAGCAGTAGCCCGCCAGCTCGTTGTTCTTGTGGAAGACGTGGACGCTGAAATTGCCTTCCTTCGTCCAGTGATTCATCGCCTCCCAGGCGATCAGGGTCAGGCCGCGGTCGACGGCCAGCTGGGTCATCCGCGCGTCCTGCACACAGTGCGGCCACCCCCACACGACCTGCCCCGGGCGCAAACCCTCGAGGTCTTCGGCCAACGGCTTCGGTATCAGCAGCACATCGCATTCGGCGAACAGCTCCGCACGCGTGCGGTGGCCGCCGACCAGCGGCGCCAGGTGCTCGTCGCGGTAGCCGAACCGATCACCGTAGCCGCGTTCCAGGAAGACTCGATCGCGAAGCGTCGGGTCGATCCGGTCGAAATGCGCGGGGTGGATCGCCAACCGGTGCTCGGCCTCTTTGCGGGAGGTCGCCACTACACCGATGGTTAGTTGCTTCACCGAACAAGTCTACGCGAGACGGTAGCGAAATCCGCAGGTCAGCGAAACGGCGTCGACGCGGTCCGCGGTGTGAACGCGATCCTGCCGAACACTCGGTGACCGAGTTCCCACGGGTGGAAGTGCGGGCATCGGCCGGACCGAGATACCTTCTGCGTCCACCGGTCCATTGCCGCGAGTCCGCGAATCCGCGGTAGACATGGGCTGCCGGGTGCGAGGAGCTGACATGGTCCGTGGCGACGTACATCTGTGCGGCAGTGTTCCGCTGCCGAACTCCGAGGCCGTATTCACCGCGGCGGCACGGCATCTCGGCCCTTGGCTCGAACGCATTCCGGACGGGGAGACCGGCGTGCGGGACAATTTCACGGTCTGGCAGCTGCCACGCATGGCCGCACATCCCGATCTGGAGGTCGCGCCGCCGCCGAGCCCGGAGTACGGGCCGAGCGAACGGGTGCGTCCGAAACCCGGTGTCGATCCGGCCACGATAGATTTCGGCCCGCTCGGCTACGCCGACGCCGCCCTGGAATCCTGGCGGATATTCCGAAAATTGCGCGCAGAGGGAACCATCGGCGCGGGAGTCCGGTTCCAAGTGAGCCTGCCTTCGCCGATCTCCGTGGTCGGAGCCTTCGTCGGCGATCCGCAGGATGTTCTCGAAAGCCGTTACGAGGCAGCCCTTCTCGCCGAACTCGACAAGATCGTGGCCGAGATCCCCGGTGCGGATCTGGCGGTGCAATGGGATTGCCCGGTCGAATTCGCCATTTTCGAGGGCATATTCCCGTCCTGGTTCGGCGACGGCTATCCGCGACAGCTCGCTCAGGTCGTCGCTCGGCTGGCCCGGCTCGGCGCCGCGGTGCCCGAGGGCGTCGAACTCGGATATCACCTGTGCTACGGCGACTTCGGGCATCAGCACTTCGCCGAGCCCGCCGACACCGGCCGCATGGTGTCGGTGACGACCGGCATCCTGGAATCGCTGTCACGGCAAGTCGACTGGGTGCATATGCCGGTCCCGCGCTCGCGCTCCGACCGCGAATACTTCGCGCCCTTGGCAGCACTGCGGCTCCCCGAACACACCAGGCTCTATCTGGGACTTGTCCACGCCACCGATGGCCGAGCGGGCGCGATGCGGCGTATCACCGCCGCCCGCAGCACAATCGCCGAATTCGGTATCGCCACCGAGTGTGGTTTGGGGCGACGGCCGGCCGAGCAGCTGTCGGCACTGCTGGACCTGCATGCCGTCGTGGCCGCCGCCCTGTCCTGAGCGATGAATTTTCCCTTCGCCGACGTGACGCCGAATCAACTGTCGTTCGAAGAGCGCGACGCGTGGTACGGGCGGCTACACGAATGGCCGGACAGCAGTTATCGGCATCGCAGCGGACTGCGCCTGGTCTGGCGTTACGACGATGCACGGCAACTGCTCGAGGCGAGCGAATCCGGTATCTCGAACGCGAATTCACTCCAGCCGCTGGTCGGCTATCGGCGTATCGCCGCGAATCCGCGTGCCGTCGGCCGACTGTGCCGGCATCTGATTCCCTTGCCCGCCAAGGCGACCGCGGATTGCACCGATGACCTCCTGCACAAGCGCGTGTGGGACAGCATGGCCGGCCCGGACGGGCATTTCACGATTCCCGCCGGCCTGCGCGAGCAGCGGACGGCCGAGCTGACAGCGCACTTCCACGCGACAGTGGCGGGGTGCGTGCCACCGCGTGGAGTGGCGATCGACGCGACGGCGTTGTCGATCGCCTACGCCGCCTGGGTCGTCGGTGCGGCGGTCGGCCTGCCCGCGGCGGAATGGCCGTCGGTGGCGGAATGGAGTGGCGCGCAGTCCGGTCTGCTCGGTCGTCACCTGCGTGGCCGCGAGCTGGCCGACGCGGTGGGCGCGCTCGGGCAGTTGTTCACGGTGAGCGGCAGGACCGTGACCGCGGCGCGGCGGTTGCGGACCGCGGGTTTCGCCGAGCGACTGGCTGCCGCCGGGATTCCGCATCGCGTCGCCGTCTCCGCGATGGCGAACTCGCTCGCCGCGGGCGTGCACACCGTCAGCGGCACCATTCAGCAAGGGCTGCAACGACTTCTGAGCGATCCCGCCCGACACTGGTGGGACCTGCTCGCCGGGCCCGACGCCGCGCGGGTTACCGCCAAGGTGCTCGCACTCGATCCCGGCCTGGTCGCGTGGAAACGCGATGTGCTCCGGCCGGTGACGCTGCGCAGTACCACGCTGCCCGCCGGGCCGGTGCTGGTGATGTTCGCCGCCGCGAACCGCGATCCGCTGGCCTTCGGCAATCCGCTGGATCTGCGCGCCTCCGGCACACTGCCCCTGACCTTCGGCTTCGGCAGGCACGTCTGCCCGGGCAAGTCGCTGGCCCACCTGGCGATCGAGGTCTTCCTGCGAGAATGGCGCCTCCTCGCTCCCGAGTGCCGCCTCGGGCCCCTCCCCCGATCCCCGCGGGCACGCCCGAACGACCTGCTGTTCAGCGGCGCGGACGTGACTCTCGTCGGCGGCCCGATCCAGTAGGCGGGCGCGACCGTCATCGACAGTCCGTCCAAGGGGCGAAGGTCACCACCAGCACGTCGCGATGCGCCGGCCGATCCGGCCGTTCTGGGCACACCGGGGAGACGTCGTGCAGCGTGCTCCGATCGTCCCCGAGCAAGACGGCACCCGGTTCCCGCAGCGTCGTGGTCAGCACCTCCCGGCCGTCGGTGGTGAACACAGAACTCTCGCCACCGGCCGCGTTGTCCCGGCCGACCAGCAACGACGACACCAAGGTGACCCCGTCGCGATGGCGGCCCTCCGGCGCCGGTGACCCCGTTGTGGCGGCATGCGCGCTCACCCGGAACGGATGCACCTGCACGGTCCAGTGCGCCGGGTCGTCCAACACTGTCGCGCACCGTCCGAGCAACCGCAGCAGCGCGCCGAACACCGGATCGGTCACGAACGCGTCGGTGAGGGGCTCGAAAACGCGATCCACCCCGATATAGAGCGGGTTGCTGTTCTCGGGCTGGACGAACGAAGCCGACTCGAGCCGGTCGAATCGTCCGGTCGCTGTGGTGAACGAGAAGCGGCCGTAGCGACGGAATCTGACAGTGCCCCGCTCTGCGGCGAAACCGTCCCTGCACAGCGCATTCCACTGGGAACGGAATCGCCGCCAGTCGCCGTCGGTCGTGCCGAGCACCGAGTTCGTCGCCGCCGCGGGCATGACATGCGCCCCGGTGGACAGCAATGCTTCCCGCGCCGCGTGTACGGGGTCCGCGAGCGACCCGAGCGCCGACGCTGTCGCAGGTTCGTCGAATATCCTGTTCACAATTCAACCCACCTTTCCGCAGTCCGGTGCTCGCGTATTTCCCGTCGGCATCGCACGGAAACAGCAGGGAGACCAGACTCTGACCAGCACCGAGGTCGGGCACGGCAGAGGGAAACAAGGCAGCGACGGCGGCACAGCCCCTGCCCGACGGTGACCGAGATCGGGCATTATGGGCGCATGACAGAGCGCGACGAGGTGTCGCAGGCCGAGTTGGACCTCGTCGAGCGTGTGGTCGGGGTCGGCGATCCGCTGGCCGTGGGCCGATTCCGCTACTGGTTCGGCAGTCGGCGGTGGGAATGGTCCCCGGAGGTCGCGCGGATGCACGGTCACCCGCCGGGCACCGAGCCCACGACCGCGTTGCTGCTCTCGCACAAACACCCCGACGACCGGGACCGGCTCGAAGCGTTGATCACCTCCGTCGAGGACGGCGGCGCGTTCTCCAGCCGCCACCGCATCATCGACGCCGCCGGGCAGGTGCGGGAAGTCCTCGTCGTGTCGGAGCCGATGACCGACGAACGCGGCGCGGTGATCGGGACCCAGGGCTACTACATCGACCTGTCGGTCGCCGCGGCCGAGTACCGCAAGGAAGTACTCGACGACGTCCTGCCGCAACTCGTCGACGCCCGCGCGGTCATCGAACAGGCCAAAGGCGCACTGATGCTCGGCTACGGCATCAACGCCGACCAGGCGTTCGCGGTACTGCGGTGGCGCTCGCAGGAGACCAACATCAAACTTCGCGCGATAGCCGACCGCATAGTCGCCGAACTACCGAGCATGGCGGACAACGAGATCAAGCTACGATCCCGCCTCGACCACGTACTGCTGACGGCACACAACGGCATCGACCGCACACCGACGGGTAAATAGAAGCCACCCGATCGATGGCCGCCAACCCGACGGGCCATCGATCCGGGAACGCGCGAACGGGGGGGGGGGGGGGGGGGGCCCCCACCCCCGGGGGGGGGTTTGGGGTTTTTGGCGGGGGGTGTTGGGGGGGGGGGGGGGGGGGGGGGGGGGGGGGGGGGGGGGGGGGGCGGGGGGGGGGCGGGGGGGGGGGCGGGGGGGGGTGTGGTGGCGCAGTAGAGGTCGCCGGTTGCGCAGAGGGTGCGGACGCGGTCGGTGAGGGTGCCGAAGTCCGTCAGTTCATCGAGGAAGTATTCGAGGAATATATTTCGTGGGCTCGCCGAACGCCGGTGACGATGCTGCCGCGCGATACCACCGGTAGCTTGCCGGGTGACTTCGCGTCGACCTACGAAAAGGAT
>NZ_JARWOP010000379.1 GCF_029868745.1 Nocardia wallacei
CGGCGGCGTTTTTTTTTTTTTCTTCCCTTTCTTCATTTTTCTGCCCGCCGGGGGGGGGCGCCCCCGCCCCCCCCTCGACCAGATCGAGATCTGCCTCCTGCGCGACGCGTAGTGCATCTTCAACACGCACGATCCCAACCTGCTCGCCGCCGGGTCCGATGAGCCGAACTTCGGGCACGCGGATGCGATCGTTGATGCGGGTCTCAGTGCTGATGGGGCCTCCTAGGTCAAGCGGTGTCGTCCAACGACCGCGCGCTATAACTGCAACCCCATATCCAACACGAAAGCCCCGGTGCGGTATTTCACCGCCACGGGGCCCGATGTCGACCGGCCGCCGACGCGAGACATCTCGCATCGACCCCACGCTGGGGAAACCCCGCGCGAGGAACCCATCGGCAACGATGGGCGACCGGACCGTCGTGCCTGGCGTGTCGCCGGCCGGCGGTGGGAGTCGGGCTCCACTTATGGCCCCGAACCTGTTGCAATAACACGACCGGGGCGGTCGTCGGCTGCCAGCTTAACATCCGGTGACCCGCAACTCCCAATCGGCCGCCCCCGCGACCAGGCACGTCGGTCTCGGATGCGATGCTACCGGGCATGAGTGAGGCGTCGTCGAACGAGCCCGTGCGGGAGCTGGCGGATATCCCCGCGGTCGAGGTGATCAGTCGCGCGGCCGTGATGCTGATGAGTTCGGCCGCCGAGAAGCTCGGCCTGGCCGACGACGACCCGGACACCAGCGC
The DNA here is from genome assembly GCF_029868745.1 of Nocardia wallacei. GTDB lineage: Bacteria > Actinomycetota > Actinomycetes > Mycobacteriales > Mycobacteriaceae > Nocardia > Nocardia wallacei_B. The sequence continues at coordinate 741 of NZ_JARWOP010000379.1, forward strand.
GCGCCTCGACCTGGACGAGGCCCGTCGCGTCATCACCGCCCTCGCCGGTCTGGTCAGCGCGTCGGTGGAGTATCTCGGCCCGCACGCCGGGCCGATCCGCGACGGACTCCAGTCGCTGCAGCGCGCGTTCCGCGAGGCCTCGGCGCACCCCGACGAGCCGGGCAAGGGGCCGGGCGAGAAGTACACCGGCCCGGTGTACTGAGCGAGTGGTTCTGCCCGCCGCGGCGCCGGGGAGCGCGATCGAGATGATCTCCGTGCCGAGCGGGCGGGTGAGACTGTCGGATCGGCGCACGCAAAGCACGTGGTCCGTCGACGTGGCCGGGTTCACGCTGGCAGCGTTCCCGATCACGCAGTCGCGATTCGCCGAAGTGACCGGACGCCGGCCGAGCGCGGTCCACGGCGACGAGCTTCCGGTGGAGAGCGTGTCGTGGTGGGACGCGATCGAGTTCTGCAATGCGCTGTCGCGACAGTCCGGTGCCGGGCCCGCCTATCGGGTGGACGGCGAGACCGTCGAATGGGATCGCACCGCCGACGGCTACCGGTTGCCGACCGAGGCCGAATGGGAGTACGCGTGCCGCGCCGGAACCACGGGCCCGCGCTACGGCCCGCTCGACGACATCGCTTGGTACCGCGGCAATTCCGACGGCCGGATGCACGAGGTCGGCGGCAAGCGCCCCAACGCCTGGGGCCTCTACGACATGCTCGGCAATGTGTGGAACTGGTGCTGAGACGCCTACGACCCGCAGGTCTACGGGGAGTACCGGGTGCTGCGCGGTGGCGGATGGTTCGACGAGCACTGGAGCTGCCGGGCCGGGGTCCGCCGCCGCAGCCACCCCGCCGCCCGGATCGACGACATCGGATTCCGGGTCGCGCGCTCGCCGGTCTGATCCCGCCCGGACGCGAACGGCACACTGGTTCAAGTCAATACAAAATCTCCCGTTTCACACACACGACCGGGGACCGCCCATATGATTCGACGGATGTCCGCCAGAAACGACCTCGAGCGAGAATTGCGTGGCCCGACGGCGGCTTTGGATCTCCTCTCCGACGGGGAGATCGCCGATCTGCTCACGCTGTTCCGTTCTGCCCGGCAGCAGGAACGCACCGCGCTCGCGGAATCCATCGACGGCATGGTCGGCGCACTGCCGAAGCCGCTGCGCGGGGTGACGAAACGGATCATGTTCGGAGACGCCGTCGACTGATGAGTGAACTGGTCACCCGCGCCCAGATCATCCTGCTGGCGCGCACTCTGCACGTGTCGCCGCACCGGCTGGCGCATCTCGAGCGGCTGGGCGCGGACCATCTGCACGAACTGCAGCAGCGGATGGCGGCGGTCATCTTCGACGAACACGCCGAAACCTTCCGCCGCATCAGCAAGTTGGTCCCGTTCATTCCGCTGACGATCTCGATGCCGCTGGTGCAGCGGATCGTGCCGCCGACGATGACCGGCCGCGCGGCGGGGGCGGTCGGTGTCGACCATCCGAAGAAGGCCGTCGAGACGATGTCGCTGCTGGGTACGGAATATGCGACCGACTGCACGCCGTATCTGGATCCCGCTACCGTCGGCCTGCTGGCTTCCGACGCGCCGCCCGGACCGGTCGTCGCCGTCGTCAACGAGATGTTGCGCCGCCGCGACTACGTCACGGCCGGGCCGTTTCTGGGTTATGCCACGCCGTCGTTGATCCGGGCGGTCGAGCAGGGCGTGCCCGACGACGAGGGACTGATCTTCTCCGCGGCGTTCGCCTACTCCTCGGCGAGCGTCAGTGCCGTCGTGCGGCAGTTGCTGGACGGGCCGGCGCAGCGCATTCCGCGCATGGTGCGCACCGTGCTGACCGGGTCGCCGGATCTGCAGTCGGCGGCGCTGTCGGTGTTCGCCCGGTGCGATCCCGATGTGATCGCCGCGGTCGGCGACATCCTGTTCGGGATCGGGTCGCCGGAGTCGCTCGGCGCGCTCCTCACCAATGCCCGGCGCACGGGTGTCACGGCCGAGTTCCTGGCGTTCACCGCCTCGCTGAGTTCGGCGGCACTGGGCCGGCTGGTGACGAATCCGGCGCTGGCCGAGCGGGATACGCTGTCGGGCCTGGTCGCCGCGTTGGACGGGCCGGTCGGGCCGCGCAGCTGGCGGGGACTGTTCGAATTGACCGCGCACGGCGATATCGACCTGCGCCGCGACGTCGCCCGGCTCCTGGCCGAGGTGTCGGCGGCCATGGTGGCGCAGTTGCCGTCGCGGGCCACCGAGGCGGGGGTGTGGACGGCGCTGCTGGACATGGTCGCCGATTCCGACGCCGACGTCCAAGCCCACATCGGCGGGGTGTGGGCCGCCCTGCCGGACGAACGCCGCGTCGGCCTGCAACGTCACCTGGACGAACGCACCGCCGATCCCCGCCTGGCCGTGCTCCGCGCCGCCATGCCTTCGGTCTCGGTGGAAGAGGTGTTCTTCCGCCGCCGCCAGCTACGCCGCCACGGCTCCGGCGGCCCCGAATTCGGCGCCGCCGCAGGCGGTTTCGGCGGCTGACGCGCCCCGCACCCCCGCAACGGCACGTACCCGTGCGGGCTTGCCCGCTCAGGGCGTGGAGTCGAGGCTGATTCGAATCAGTTTGGTGCGTTCGGAGGCCGCCACGATATCGCCAGGTACGGGTGCGCCGTGGGTATCGCGACGAACACCGTAATACTTCGAGTCGGCCGGCATCACATGCAGGAACTCCGACAGGCTTTCGGCCACGAGTCCCGGCTCCTCGACCGCGGTGGCAACCCCGTGCACGGTTCGCCCGCCGATCAGCACGTCGACGGGCGCTCCGCCACGCAGGTTGATCCACCACTTGCTGTCGGTGTAGCAGAGGACCGAATCGTGTTGGCGGACGTAGCGAACGACGGCGACGTACCGGTTCCCGCTCTTGCGGCCGGTGAAGTTCAACAGCATCGTGTTCTTGCTCATTACCGAGTGCAGTGGTGAGCGCAGTAGTCGTTTGACGGTCCAGTTCACATAGCTGGGAACGGTGGGAGGAGCGACAGGTGAGGTGGTCATGCCCGAACCTTCGTTATTTCACGTGTGTACAACAACTGCGAGACTACGGCTTGTTGTACATGTGTCAAGTACGGTACGGGGATGGCAGGACGGCGATTGAACCCACAGCAGCGGCGGGACCAACTGCTCGACATCGGGGCCGCGCTGTTCGCCGAAAAGCCATACGAGGATGTGCTGATGGAAGACATCGCCGATCGTGCAGGCGTCACGCGCGGGCTGATGTATCACTACTTCCCGAACAAGCGCGACTTCTATGCCGCGATCTTCCAGCGCGCCAGCGATCGCATGCTGGCAAGCACCGCACTCGACGATGAGCGGTCGCTCGCTGAGCAGTTGCAGGCCGGGCTCGACGCGCACATCCAGTACTTCATCGACAACCCCCGCGACGCAATAACGGTCAATCGTGGTGTGCTGGCCGGAGATCCAGTAATTCAAGCGATCATCGCCGAAGAACTCAGCACGGTCGGCAAGCGCCTACTGGATAAACTCGAGTTCGAAGGGCACGCCCGGGCGGTGGCTGCTGTTGCCGTACACGGCTGGCTGGTTTTCGTACGCACGGTGTGCGTCGAATGGGTTCAATCGCAAGCAATCTCGCGTACCGAACTGACCCAGATCTGCCTCAATGCTCTCACCGGAGCGATTGAACCCGCACTCGCCGTGCACCCCTCCTCGGAGCGGAACGTCCGGTAATCAGCGTAAGACGTTCTGTATCGCCCTCGTCCACGCTGACTTCAGCGAGGGCTAGTGAGCGATAATGCAGCTTATACGACGGGTGAGTCCTTTCGCTCTTGTTGGGCGTCGAGTTGGACGAGCTTATACAACGCGCTGTGGTGCCCGGTCAGCGCAGGGCGGCGGCTTTGCGGCGGGCGGCGGCGGCGCGTTTGGGGTCGGCGTCGGCTGGTTTGCGGGGGGCGGATTTCTTGGCGGGGGTCTTCTTGGTGGTCTTGGTGGGGGCGGGCTCGTCGGGGGTGGTGGAGAGGACGGTGCGGAGGAACTGGCCGGTGTAGCTTTCCGGCACGGCCGCAATGTCTTCCGGGGTGCCCTGGGCGATGACGGTGCCGCCGCCGGAGCCGCCCTCGGGGCCCATGTCGATCACCCAGTCGGAGGTCTTGACGACATCGAGGTTGTGCTCGATGACGATGACCGTGTTGCCTTTGTCGACCAGGCCGTTGATGACGCCCAGCAGTTTGCGGATGTCCTCGAAGTGCAGGCCGGTGGTCGGCTCGTCGAGGATGTAGACGGTGCGGCCGGTGGAACGCTTCTGCAACTCGGCGGACAGCTTCACGCGCTGCGCCTCACCGCCGGACAGCGTCGGCGCGCTCTGCCCCAGCCGGACGTACCCGAGACCGACATCGACCAGGGTCTTGAGGTAGCGGTGAATCGAGGTGACCGGCTCGAAGAACTCGGCCGCCTCCTCGATGGGCATGTCCAGCACCTCGGCGATGGTCTTGCCCTTGTAGTGCACCTCCAGCGTCTCCCGGTTGTAGCGGGCGCCGTGGCACACCTCGCACGGGACGTAGACGTCGGGCAGGAAGTTCATCTCGATCTTCAGCGTGCCGTCGCCCGAACACGCCTCGCAGCGGCCGCCTTTGACGTTGAACGAGAACCGGCCCGGCTGATAGCCGCGCACCTTCGCCTCGGTGGTCGCCGCGAACAGGGTGCGGATCTTGTCGAACACGCCGGTGTAGGTGGCCGGGTTCGAGCGCGGCGTGCGGCCGATCGGCGACTGGTCCACCTGGACCAGCTTGTCCAGATGATCCAGGCCGTTGATCCGGGTGTGGCGGCCGGGGACCTGCCGGGCGCCGTTGAGCTTGTTCGCCAGCACCGTCGCCAGGATGTCGTTCACCAGCGTGGATTTGCCGGAACCCGACACGCCCGTGACGGCCGTCAGCACGCCCAGCGGGAAATCCACATCGATGCCGCGCAGATTGTGTTCGTTGGCGCCGACGACGGTGAGCTGCTTCTTCTTGTTCACCGGCCGCCGCACCATCGGCACCTCGATGCGCTCGCGCCCCGCGAGATACGCGCCCGTCAGCGAGTTGCGGTCGGTGAGCAGGCCCGGGTACGGGCCGCTGTACACCACCTGCCCGCCGTGCTCGCCGGCCATCGGGCCGATGTCGACCACCCAGTCGGAGGCGTGGATGGTGTCCTCGTCGTGTTCGACCACGATCAGCGTGTTGCCGAGATCGCGTAGCCGCGAAAGGGTTTCGATGAGCCGCCGGTTGTCGCGCTGGTGCAGCCCGATCGACGGTTCGTCCAGCACGTACAGCACGCCCACCAGGCCCGAGCCGATCTGGGTGGCCAGCCGGATGCGCTGCGCCTCGCCGCCGGACAGCGTGGCCGCCGCCCGCGAGAGCGTCAGGTACTCCAGGCCGACATCGAGCAGGAAGCCCAGCCGCGCCTGGATCTCCTTGAGCACCTGTCCGGCGATGGCCGCCTCCCGCTCCCCCAGTTCCAGCGAGTTCAGGAACTTGGAGCAGTCGCGGATCGAGAAGTCACACACCTCGGCGATGGAACGACGGCCCTCGCCGGAGTTGAGCGTGACCGCGAGGATCTCCGGGCGCAGCCGCGCACCCCGGCACACGGGGCACGGGATGTCGCGCATGTAGCCCTCGTAGTGCTCCTTCATCTGCTCGGACTCGGTGTTGTCCATGCGCCGCTGCAGGAACGGCATCACGCCCTCGAAATCGGCGTAGTAGGAGCGCTTGCGGCCGTAGCGGTTGGTGTAGGACACGTGCACCTGGTCGGTGCTGCCCTCCAGCACCGCCTTGCGGGCCTTGGCGGGCAAGCGATTCCAGGGCGTGTCCATGGAGAAGCCGATGGACTCGGCCAGGCCCGACAGCAGCCGGGTGAAGTATTCGGCCGTCTGCCCGCGCGACCACGGGGCGATGGCGCCCGCGGCGAGACTCAGGTCGGGATCCGGCACCACCAGGTCCGGGTCGACCTCCTTGCGGATGCCCAGGCCGGTGCAGTCGGGGCAGGCGCCGTAGGGCGAGTTGAACGAGAACGAGCGCGGCTCGAGATCCTCGATGTCGAGCGGATGGCCGTTGGGGCAGGCCAGTTTCTCGGAGAAGCGGCGCTCGCGGTCGTGGGCGTGCTCGTCGCGGTCGACGAAATCGAGCACCACGATGCCGTCGGCCAGGCGCAGCGCGGTCTCGATGGAATCGGTGAGGCGCTGTTTGGCGCTGGGCTTGGCGGTGAGGCGGTCGATGACCACCTCGATGTCGTGCTTCTCCTGCTTCTTCAGCTTCGGCGGTTCGGTCAGCGGATGCACCACGCCGTCCACTCGCACGCGCGAATAGCCCTGTGTCTTCAATTGATCGAACAGGTCGACGAATTCGCCCTTGCGGGTGCGGACCACCGGCGCGAGCACCTGGAACCGGGTGCCCTCCGGCATCTCCAGCACCTGGTCGACGATCTGCTGGGGCGTCTGCTTGGCGATCAGCTCACCGCAGACCGGGCAGTGCGGGGTGCCGGCGCGCGCGTACAGCAGGCGCAGGTAGTCGTAGACCTCGGTGATGGTGCCCACCGTGGATCGCGGGTTGCGGTTGGTGGACTTCTGGTCGATAGAGACCGCCGGCGAGAGGCCCTCGATGAAGTCGACATCGGGCTTGTCCATCTGGCCGAGGAACTGCCGCGCGTAGGCCGACAGCGACTCCACGTAGCGGCGCTGACCCTCGGCGAAGATGGTGTCGAAGGCGAGGCTCGACTTGCCGGACCCGGACAGTCCGGTGAACACGATGAGACTGTCGCGGGGCAGGTCCAGGTCCACTCCCTTGAGGTTGTGCTCCCGCGCTCCGCGCACCGTCAGGCGATCCGCCACAGGCCGTCCCTTCTCCATCGTGTTTCGGCGTCCAGAAGTACCCCCGCCGTCATGCTAGGCACACCCACCGACAAGTTCGCTCGCCGAGCGGGCATCGCGGCGCCGACCAGGGATTTCGACGGTCACCGACGGGAGCGACGGGGCCGCGGCGACGCTCGGCGTCGGCTCGCGAGGCCCCCTGGCACCCTGCCGGGCACCGCACCCGTCCAGAGTACGTGCCCCCTGCCCGGCGGCCCGTGCGAGACGCCGGACATCATCCGGGCGACGCCGCGTCGATCAGACCGGTCCGAGCACGAGGACCGAATTGTGGCCGCCCATGCCGAGCGCGGTCTTCACGGTGAGCCCGCCCTCGAACGGCGTCGGGCCGTCGAGCAGCCGCGGGTGCGGCGCGGCGACGATGGGCGGCGCCGGGACGATGCCGCGCTCGTAGCCCAGGGCCGCGGCGGCCAGCTCCACCCCGGCCGAGGCGCCCATGCAGTGCCCGGTCAACGGTTTGATCGAATACACCTGCGGGACATCGTCGAACACCTCGCGCAGCAGCGTCGTCTCGGCGACGTCACACTGGCGGGTGCCTGGCCCGTGGGCGTTGTAATATGCCACGTCGGCGGGGTCGACGCCCGCGAAATCCAAAGCGCGGCGGGTACATTCGAAGATCTGGCTCAGGCTCGGCTCGACCGACACGACGTGGTACGCGTCGTTGGTCATGGCGCCGCCCAGCACGGTCGCGTACGGCCGCTGCGCCGACCGCGTCAGCACGAACGCCACCGACGCCTCGCCGAAGCTGAAACCCCGGCTGCCCTCCTGGAACGGGCGGCACGCGTCCAGCGGGTCGGCGTCGGCCACCGCAGCGCCCATCCGCACGAAGTGTTCGACCATGTCGGGGCTGCCCGACAGATCGGTGGTCACGCAGACCACGTCGTCCGCGAAACCCTGGTCCAGCCACAGCTTCGCGGTGATCAGCGCGACGTTGGCCGAACTGCACGCCGCCGACACGTTCATCGACGGACCGTGGAAGCCGTACTCCTGCATCAGTACCGAGATCGGGGTCGAGGGTAATAATCGCAGGTAATCGCGGGACCGTCGGTGGCCGTCGTCGACGAGGTAGAAATCGTGCCAGTCGTAGACGTCGCCGAGCACGATCGCGTGCAGCAAACCCACGGTGCGCCCTCGGCGCCATCCCCGCTCCGTCGCGTCGGCGATCGCCTCGCGCGCCGACTCGTGCATGGCCCGCGCGTAGCGGCTGGGGCTGACGGCGGGGTCGCCGCCGTCGGGTAGTAGGGCAACCCACGCGCGCTCATCGCGGTCGGGGCCGTACCCTGGATGCAGCCGGGCCGCGGGTTTTCCACTCAACAGACCCTGCCAGAGTGTCTCGCGCCCCCAGCCGTAACCACTGACGACTCCGATACCGGCGATCGTCATATGATCTTGATGTTGTGCCGCGGGCCGCGGAGTGGTGGTGCTCGACATCGCATCGCTCCTTCACCGGTCGCGGACCTGATAGCGAATAATCCGCCATCACTGAGCAAACCGGTAGCTGTAATGATCGCCAATCAGCACCCGACGAAGTGCCCGGACAGTGACAGATCCAATACCGTCTCTGCTGTGATCTGATATACGCCGGACAACAGAATGATCCCGTGTGCCATTGACGCAAGTCTTCGATGATCAGGGGGTACGTGTGGTTGAGGTGGGTGGCGACCGGGACGACCCGGTCGATGCCGAACAGCTTGCCCAGCGGTACCGCACCCTGGTCGAGCACAGCCCGGACGGGGTGGTGGTCCACGAGCGCGGCATCATCGTATTTGCCAATCCAGCAATAGTGCGGCTACTTGAAGCCGAGGATACCGATCAGGTTGTCGGACAGCCGGTCACACGCTTCGTCGACCCTCGATCGATCCCCGGAATGCTCGAGCGTATCGGCCGCCTCGAGGCCACCGGAGATGCCTCCGAGCCTGCGGAGATGACCCTGATCCGCTGCGACGGGCGACCGGTCGATGTGGAGACCGTGTCGGTGCTGACGGCGTGGCACGACCATCTCGCGTATCAGGTCGTCATCCACGATCTGACCGCGCAGCGACGCGCCGAGGCGGCCCAGCGGCGCGCCGAACAACACTTCACCACCGTCGTCTCCCAGCTGGAGGAGGGCGTCGTGGTGATCGATCGCGACGGGCGCATCGAATCGATCAATCCCGCCGCCAAACGGATCTTCGGCCACGACGGCGACGATCTGGTGGGCACCCGGATCGACGCGCTCCCGCTGGCCCTGCTGGACGCCAACGCCCAGCCGCTGCCCCCGATCCGGCATCCGGTCGCGCGCACGCTCGCCACCGGCGAGACCATCACCCGCTACGTGTTCGGCGTGGATCGCCCGGACGGGCAGCGGCGCTGGCTGTCGGGTTCGAGCCGGCTGCTCAATCCCGCCGACCCGGATTCGCCCGCAGTGTCGTCGTTCAACGATGTCACCGAATTCCGGGCCAGCCGAAGGCAATTGGAGTATCAGGCGACGCACGATCCGCTCACCGGGCTGGCCAACCGGTCGCTGGTGCTGTCACGGCTGGCGGCGGCGCTGGGCACCAGCGAGGACCTGCCGGTGGCCACCGTGCTGTTCATCGATCTCGACGGTTTCAAGAACATCAACGACACGCTCGGGCACGCCATCGGCGACACGGTCTTACAGATCGTGGCGCAGCGCCTGCAGCGCAGCCTGCGCCACGACGACGTGGTCGGACGGCTGGGCGGCGACGAGTTCCTGGTGCTGCTGTCCGGCCACACCCTGCCCGACGATCTGGACGCGCTGGTGGCGCGGCTGCGCCAGAGCATGGCCGAGCCGATCATCGCGCGCGGGCACCGCATCCACGTCGACGCGTCCATCGGCGTGGCGCCGCTGCACCCCGGCGACACCCGCACCCCGGAAGCCGTTCTCCACGACGCGGATGTGGCGATGTACCGCGCGAAGCCGGCCACCGGCCGCGAGAACAACACGATCGGGCGGCGCCCGAACAACACGCACGCCTCCTGAGACACCGGCCCGGACCGGGCGCGTGCCGAACACCTCACCTGCGATTACGGCGCGCTCGCCGAACCCGAACTAAACTCGACAACTCTGTTTTCCTTTGCGCGGCCACACCCGGCCGACCGTGGTGACAAGGAGTTGACGTCTTGCCCGACCGCCTCACCGAGGATCGCCCGGCAACCGACCGCGCAGCCGAACTCGACCGCGAACAGCACCATCTCGCCCTGCTGTACCAGCGCCTGGACGCGATGCGCGAATACGCTCAGCGCCGCCTGAAAACGGTACTGCTGGAATCCGGCGGCACCCCGCAGGCCCGCAGCGAACGCGAATCGTTCACCCAGCTCTACAGCGAGGACCTGGCGAAGTACGACGCCGCCGAGCACGGCCTGTGTTTCGGCCGGATCGACCTGGCGGACGCCGAGGGTGGCGCCGAACAGCGCTACATCGGCCGCCTCGGCATCCTCGACGAGGACGACGACTACGCCACGCTGCTGCTGGATTGGCGCGCACCCCTGGCCCGCCCGTTCTATCTGGCGACCACCGCACAGCCGGACGGCGTGACGCGCCGCCGCCACATCCGCTCGCGCAACCGCGAGGTCACCGCGATCACCGACGAGTACCTGGACCTGGAGACCGCGCGGCAGGCCGGGGCGGTCGAGTCCGACGAGACCGGCGTCGGCAGCGAGAGCGCGCTGCTGGCCGCTCTCAACGCCGCCCGCACCGGGCATATGAGCGACATCGTCGAGACCATCCAGAGCGAGCAGGACGCCATCATCCGCTCCGAGCACAAGAGCGTGCTGGTGGTCCAGGGCGGGCCGGGGACCGGCAAGACGGCCGTCGCACTGCACCGCGCGGCCTACCTGCTCTACACCTATCGCCAGCAGCTGGACAAGGCCGGTGTGCTGATCATCGGCCCGAACACCACCTTCCTCGACTACATCGGCCAGGTGCTGCCGTCGCTGGGCGAGACCGGGGTGCTGCTGTCCACGATCGGCGACCTGTACCCGGGAGTGCGCGCGGCACTGGATGATTCGCTGCGCGCCGGGGAGTTGAAGGGCTCGCTGGAGATGCTCGAGGTGCTCAAGAAGGGCGTCCGGGACTGGCAGCAGGTCCCGCGGGAACCGATCCGGCTGAGCTTCGACGGCTACGACCTCACCCTGGACCGCAAGATCGTCACCAAGGCCCGCGGCCGCGCCCGTTCCTCGCGGCGCCCGCACAACCTGGCCCGCCCCATCTTCGCGGCGTCGGTGGTGGACGCGCTCACCGATCAGCTGGCCCAGGTGCTCGGCCAGGACCTGACCGGCGGCCGGAACCTGTTGAGCCAGGCCGATTTGACCGAGATCCGCGACGAGATGCGCGCCGACGCCGACATCCAGCGCGAGATCGCCAGGCTATGGCCCATCCTCTCGCCACAGGAGGTGCTGGCCGGACTGTGGGCCGACCCGGACCGGCTGGCCCGCGCCGCCGCGGATCTGTCGCCGGAGGACCGCAAGGAGCTGTACCGGCCCGACGACGGCCGTTTCAGCGCCGCCGACGCCCCGCTGCTGGACGAACTGGCCGAACTGCTGGGCGTCGACGACGCCGAGGAACGGGAGCGCGCTCGTCGACGCTGGCGGGCCCAGCTCGCCGAGGCCCAGGACGCCCTCGACATCCTGACCGGTTCGGCGCCACAGGATCTCGAAGACGAGATGGATCCGGAGATCCTGATGGCCTACGACCTCATCGACGCGAGCCAGCTGGCCGAGCGCCAGAATGTCGGCACCCGGCAGACCACGGCCGAACGCGCGGCGGGCGACCGCACCTGGACCTACGGGCACGTGATCGTCGACGAGGCGCAGGAGTTGTCGGAGATGGCGTGGCGGATGGTGATGCGGCGCATCCCGAATCGCTGGGTCACCGTCGTCGGCGATGTCGCGCAGACCGGCGATCCGGCGGGCGCCTCGTCGTGGCAGCGGATGCTGGAGCCGTATGTGGCCAAGCGGTGGAAGCTGACCGAGCTGACCGTCAACTACCGCACCCCCGCCGAGATCATGGCGGTCGCCGCCGACGTGCTGGCCGCGATCGATCCCGATGCCGCGGCGCCTCGGTCGGTGCGCGAAACCGGTTACGCGCCACACGCTTTCCGGGTGGACGCGGACGACGCGGTGGGCCGGGTCGCCGAACTGGTCGCCACGGAGGCCGAACGACCCGGCATCACCGCGGTGCTCACCCCGCACGATCGCCTGGCCGACTACGCCCACCTGACCGGCGACTCGGTGCGCGTGCTGACCGTGTCGGAGGCGAAGGGCCTGGAGTTCGACGCGGTGATCCTGGTCGAGCCGCAGTCCGTGCTGGACGAGTCGCCGCGCGGGCTCAACGACCTCTACGTCGCGCTCACCCGCGCCACCCAGCGCCTGTCGGTTGTCCACACCGCGGACCTTCCGGACGTGCTGAGCCGCCTCGAAAGGGCCTGAAAACGCCTGTGCCGCCCCCCCGGACGGGCGGGGCGGCACACGCGGGTTACTACGCTCAGCGCACGGTGTGCACGATGAGCACGTCGGTGCGGGACTTGCGGGCGACGTCCGAGGGCACCGAGCCGAGCAGGCGCCCGGTCAGGGTGTTGAGGCCGCGGTTACCCACCACCAGCAGGCCGGCCTCCACCTCCTTCACCAGCGTCAGCAGGCCCTCGACGGGCTCGCCGACGATGGCCTTCTCGACGATGTTGGCGGCACCGGCCGCTGTGGCCCGGTCCCGCGCGACGCGCAGGATCTCGTTGGTGGGCGCGGAGCCGCGCACCTGGTAGGCCTCGTCCTTGAGCACGTCGGCCGCGGCGGCGACGTCGCGGTCATCGGTCGGGTAGTACGCGCAGGCGACGTACAGGGTGGCACCCGCGTCGCCGGCCAGCGCGGCGGCCTTCTCGACGGCGACATACGACGAGTCCGAGCCATCGGTACCGACGACAATGGACCGGTAGGCGGTCATCTCTCCTCCAAACGTGCAACGGGTCGGATGCCGGCGCGTTTCGCCCGGGAGTGCGGGCGCCGCGCGGCAACTGCGCTAGACAATAACCGGTGTCAGGCCGGGATTATCCGAAATCGCAACACATCACACTCGCGCGCCGAGTAACCCGCGGCACACATTCGCCGGGCGGCCGCGGGAAAAGGCCCGCACTACCAGCGTCGATTCCGGGATCGGTTACGAATCGGCATGATCCTCGACACGGACCGAACGGTCTTGTGCCCCTGGGATTTTCGTCACAACCACATATTCTCCGTCCCGGCTCCGGCCCCGCCGTTCCCGACCCGGCGCAGGTCGGGAACGGTTGGTGAGGTTTCACAATTGCGCGGCGACGGCCCGCGCTGGTAGTTCGCCCGGAAATCCGACTATTGCCACGAATAGCGGTACGGCGGTCAGCCGAGATGGAAAAGCGGGCCGGTGATGGTCAATCCGAGATCCGATACGTGCGCGAAGAAGGCGAACAACATCAACGCCGCACCGGCGAGCGCCAGATCCTTGTTGAATTGGATCATCTCGGTCTGCTTGGCCTGGGGATCGGTTTCCTTCCAGAACGGATGCATCAGCACCGCGGTCGGCACCAGGAAGACCAACAGCAGCAGCGCGCCCAGGTCGGCCCAGATGCCGAGCAGGATACTCAGCCCGCCGATCAACTGCACGACGCCCGAGCCGAGCACCGCGAGTTTGGCCGCCGGGACACCCTTGCTCTGGGCGTACCCGGCCATCCCCTCGGCCTGGGTGAGATGCCCGGCCGCGGACGCCAGGAACAACACGACGAAGAGAATCCGTCCGATCAGTATCAGAACGCTCATTGCCAACTCCTCCGGTCGTCGGCAGGGCGGCCATGCCGCACGGCAGGTCCCTGCCGAGCTGGTAATACAGCATTCAACTACTTCGCTCGCCGGGTATTCCCGGCCCCGGCTGCGACACCAACGAGGTGCGGGCGTATTCCAGCGGCGCCATCCCGACCTCCTTGGCGAATTCGCGGCAGAAGTGCGGCTGGTCGAAGTAGCCCAGATCCAGCGCGAGCGACGCCAGATCCGCGGTGCGGCCCTCGGCCAGCAGTTGCGCGCCGTCCTGCAGACGGTAGCGGCGCAATACCCATTTCGGGCCCGCGCCCACATACCGGCGGAACAGTCGCTGCAGGGTACGGATCGGTACGTCGAAACGCTCGGTCACCTGCTCGACCCGGGTCAGGTCGCGGTCGGACTCCATCTCGGCGACGATGCGCAGCACCATGCGGTAGGCCGCGTCGTCCCCGGCGTGGCGCACAGCGCCGGCGAAGAAATCCTCGACCAGGTCGCGGCGTTGCTCGTCGGTCGGCGCGGACAGGACGCGCTCGGTGAGACCGGCGGCCGCGGGCAGCACCTCGGTGAGTTCCACCGCGGTGTCACGCAGCGCGCCGACGTCGACACCGGTGCAGGCGCCGAAGCCACCGACGCGGAACTTCAGCGCGAACGTCTCCCCCACGTCGGCGAGTTCGCGGGTGAACTTGGTGGTGCAGACGCCGTTGACCCAGCCACCGGACCGGCTGTGGCTGCGCTCGAAGGTGACGTTGACGCACGGATAGGGCAGCACCTCGGCCATATACGGCGCGCGGCCGCGCAGATCCCACCGCACCGACCAATACCACTCGGCGAACGTGGCCGTCCGCGGCCCGGCCGGCAACCGCACCAGGCTGCGGTGCCGCTCCTGCTCGCGCGGGTGCAGGATGCCCTTGGTGACCTCCGGCGGCGGCACCGGAACAGCTTCCGGCACAAGCGATTCCGAGCGATCTACCGTTCCCGTCACGACCGCGCTCCGGGCTGTCGCGTTCTTACAAGATCCGCGCGGCCCGACCGGCGAAAGTAGTGGTCATGACGAACACCGTGCATCCCGTTCCCGAGGGCTACCACTCCATCACCTGCTTCCTGGCCGTCCCGGACGGCAACAAGGCCCTCGACTTCTACTCCGCTGTCTTCGGCGCCGAGGTGCTCAGCCGCAACGACCTGCCCGACGGGCAGCCCGCGCACGCCGAGTTGAAGATCGGCGACTCGACGATCCAGGTCGGCATGCCGGTGCCGGAACACGGCCTGCGGCCCCCGAACGGCGAGTGGGTGCACACCAGCATCGTGCACTACTGCGACGACGTGGACCTGGTGGCGAAGCGGGCCCGCGAGCACGGCGCCCGCAGCGTCGACGACCCGCAGACCTTCGTCACCGGCGACCGCTACGGCGCCGTCATCGACCCGTTCGGACATCGCTGGGTGTGCATGACCCGCGTCGAGGACGTCCCGCGCGAGGAGGCCGAGCGCCGCGTCAACGAGTGGATGGCGACCCAGAACTGAACTCATTTCAGCCCGGCGGCGTCCATGCCCCGTAGCTCCTTCTTCAGGTCGGCGATCTCGTCGCGGAGCCGGCCGGCCAGTTCGAACTGCAGCTCGCGGGCCGCGTTCATCATCTGCGCGGTCATCTCCTTGACCAGGTCGGCGAGTTCGGCGCGCGGCATGTTGGCGATATCGCGGCCCTCGTAGACGCCCGCGCTGACTGCGCGCCCAGGTTCGCCCTGGGCGCGCCGGCCGCGGCTGGCGTTGCGGCCGGACCCGCCGACCTCGACCTCTGTCTCGTCGGCCTCGCGATAGACCTGATCGAGGATGTCGGCGATCTTCTTGCGCAGTGCCGTCGGCTCTATCCCGTTCGCCTCGTTGTAGGCGACTTGTTTGGCGCGGCGGCGCTCGGTCTCGTCGATGGCCTGCCGCATGGAGTCGGTGATTTTGTCGGCGTACATGTGGACCTCGCCGGAGACGTTGCGCGCCGCGCGGCCGATGGTCTGGATGAGGCTGGTGGAGCTGCGCAGGAAGCCCTCCTTGTCGGCGTCGAGGATCGCCACCAGCGACACCTCCGGCAGGTCCAGGCCCTCGCGCAGCAGGTTGATGCCGACCAGCACGTCGTACTCGCCGAGCCGCAGCTGCCGCAGCAACTCGACGCGGCGCAGGGTGTCGATCTCGGAGTGCAGGTAGCGGACCCGGACACCGAGACCGAGCAGGTAGTCGGTCAGGTCCTCGGCCATCTTCTTGGTCAGCGTGGTGACCAGGACGCGTTCGTCGCGCTCGGTGCGCTGGCGGATCTCGCCGAGCAGGTCGTCGATCTGCCCCTTGGTGGGTTTGACCACGACCTGCGGGTCCACCAGGCCGGTCGGGCGGATGACCTGTTCGACGAACTCGCCGCCGGTCTGGCCCAGTTCGTAGGGGCCCGGCGTCGCGGACATGTAGATCGTCTGCCCGATGCGGTCGGCGAATTCCTCCCACGTCAGCGGGCGGTTGTCGACCGCCGAGGGCAGCCGGAAGCCGTACTCGACCAGATTGCGCTTGCGCGACATGTCGCCCTCGTACATGCCACCGATCTGCGGGACGGTCACGTGGGACTCGTCGATGATCAGCAGGAAATCGTCGGGGAAGTAGTCGAGCAGCGTCGCGGGGGACGAACCGGCCGGGCGGCCGTCGATGTGGCGCGAGTAGTTCTCGATACCGGAGCAGAACCCGACCTGCCGGATCATTTCCAGGTCGTACTGAGTGCGCATGCGCAGGCGCTGCGCCTCGAGCAGTTTGCCCTGCCGTTCCAGATCGGCGAGGCGCCCCTCCAACTCCGCCTCGATGTCGCGCACGGCGCGTTCCATCCGCTCCGGGCCCGCGACGTAGTGCGTGGCCGGGAAGATGCGCACCCGGTCGACGCGGCGCACGACGTCGCCGGTCAGCGGGTGCAGGTAGTAGAGGGCCTCGATCTCGTCGCCGAAGAACTCGATGCGCACGGCGAGTTCCTCGTAGGAGGGGATGATCTCGACCGTGTCGCCGCGGACCCGGAACGAGCCACGGGTGAACGCCATGTCGTTGCGGGTGTACTGGATATCCACCAGCAGCCGCAGCAGGCGGTCCCGGTCGACCTCGCCGCCGACCTCGAGCTGGACGGACCGGTCCAGATAGGACTGCGGCGTGCCCAGGCCGTAGATGCACGACACCGACGCCACGACCACGACGTCGCGCCGGGACAGCAGGTTCTGGGTGGCCGAGTGCCGCAGGCGCTCGACGTCGTCGTTGACCGAGCTGTCCTTCTCGATATAGGTGTCGGTCTGGGCGATGTACGCCTCGGGTTGGTAGTAGTCGTAGTACGAGACGAAGTACTCGACGGCGTTGTTCGGGAGCATCTCGCGCAGTTCGTTGGCCAGCTGCGCGGCCAGCGTCTTGTTCGGCGCCATGAGCAGGGTGGGGCGCTGCACGCGCTCGATCAGCCAGGCCGCGGTGGCCGACTTGCCGGTGCCGGTGGCGCCGAGCAGGACCACGTCGCGCTCCCCCGCCTCCAACCGGCGTTCCAGCTCGGCGATCGCGGCGGGCTGGTCGCCCGCCGGCTGGTAGTCGCTGACCACCTGGAACCGGCCGTCGGCCCGCTCGATCTCACCGATGGGCCGGAACTCCGAATGCGCCAGCGGTGTATTGCCCTCGGCGGGGACCTCGGTTGCGAAAGCCATGGTTACCAGACTAGGACGAGGCACCGACAACAAGCACCCGCGCGACGCCGCCGTGGCCCACGCCACCACCGACACGCCGACACGCTGCCCCGGTCGCGGAATCGGACGTGACGGAGCGCACCCCGGACCAGCCCGGCGAGCGAAGGGACGGACAATGCCGCGGGACGTCGGCCCAGCGGACCGCTACCACCCCGCAACGCACCGGCAGCCCGACGCCGCCCAACCCGCGCTACCGAGCCGGGCCGTCCCTCACGATCTCTCACACGGTGACCGCCGGGCGGCTGTCACATCGACTCAGCGCACACTGCGTGAAAGCGAGAACGTTTGTCCCGCAGACTATTACAGCGACACGGCAAGCAATTCACGCAACGGCCTCGGGATGTCGAGGGACGGCACAGGTTTCGGCAGTCGATCGGTTCGTAGTCGAAAACCACGACACCACAACACTATTCGACAAGAAGCAACCCCAGCGACCCCGGCGCACAGCGCTTCCGAAGCCCAGCAAGCACTCCCGAAAACACACCGCACCCACCCGTTTGCTGTGAGCCACGGACACCCACCCGGGCAAACTTCCACGCAGCGCCCGGACCTATCCGAGAATGTCCGAAATGTCCGGTGCCACAAGGAAGCTCATCGATGATGGCGAAAGCGTGACAGGACAATTCCGGTCTGTTCACGAGCCGCCGCGCGGGGTTGCCCGGGTGTACTCTGATCCGGTCCGACAGTCGAGAAGGGCAGTGTCATGGCCGGTTTCCTCCCCTCACGCGTCGCAATGCCCGCGAGCAACGCCGTCGCGGATCCACTCCGGGACCGGCGCTCCACCGCGCTCAACGGAGTTGCTCCCATGCAGTTCAAACGCCGCAGCATCCCCGGATCCGACTCCGACGCGACTCCCGCCCCGGCGAGACCACCGCATCGGCCGCACACCGAGTATTTCGACCTGGCAGACCTCACCAAGACCGACGCCCGCGGCTTCGTCCATTCGGTCGAGCACTACCACGCGGAGCCGTGGGGCCTGTATCTGGTGCGTGCCGCCGACACCCCGCCGGACCGCTACACCGAGACGTGGCTGCTACCGCAACTGTCGCTGCGGGTGAGCATGAACCACGTGAACGCCGCGCACGACCGCAACCCGCTCTACCACATCCATATCGGCGAGTTCTCCCGGATCGAGCCGAAGCGGTGGCGGGCGATCTACCACTATCTCGACATCGAGTCCCGCCACGGCCGGATCTGCGAACTACGCGGCGTCGACGACCTGTTCGCCGCCCACGCCGCGGGATACGTCGGTGCGGCTACCGCCCAGCACGCCTTCGAGCACGCCACCGCGGTGGTCGACGGGATCGCCTCGCACGACCACAACTTCGGGCACTGGCTGGCCTCCCGCGGCATCACGCTGACCTGGTTGTGAACCATCGGTAGCGCGGTCCTCGCGCGGCGCGAGCGATCGGACGGTAAATTCGGGCTGTGTCCCAGGCACCAGTTGTGGATCTGCACCGGCCCAAGGTGGAGTATTTCGACTTGGCCGCACTGACCAACACCGACCCGAAGGGGTTCGTGCGGCCGGTCGAACGCTTTCGCCTCGAGCCGTGGGGCCTGTACATGGCCCGGACCGCCGACCATCCGCAGTTCCACTACCTGGAGTCGTGGCTGCTGCCCCGGCTGTCGTTGCGCGCCACGGTATTCCACTACAACCCCGCGCACGGCCGCGACCAGGACTACTACCTGGACATCGGCGAGTTCGGCGAAACCGATGCGGGCACCTGGAAATCGGTCGACCACTACCTCGACATCGTGGTGCGCACGGGCCGCGACGCGGAACTGCTCGATGTCGACGAGCTACTCGCCGCACACGCCGCCGGCTACCTGGACCTGCCCGCCGCGCAGCGGGCCGTGGAGACCGCCACCGTCGCCATCGACGGGATCGCGGGTCACGGCTACGACTTCGACTGCTGGCTGCGCTCGCTGGACATCCATCTCACCTGGCAGTAGCGGTCACTCCCCCGGCCGCGCGGCGATCACCCGCGGATAGACCTCGTCGAACCAGGGCGTCTTCACGTCGAGATAGGCCTGGATCGCCGGCTCACCGGTGAGACCGGCCGCGGCCGCCACGGCCTTCTGCTTGACCGCCAGGTACTCCTCCCGCGCCGCCGCGTCCGAACGCAGCCAGTCCCGGAACGCCAAGGCCCACCGCTGGTTGGGCCAACCGTCCACCCGCAGATGCACATTCGCCGGACGCCCGGGATCGGCGTTGGCGTGCACGCGTTTGCCCCACTCGGCGGGATCGGTGCCGGGCTTGGGGTCGTCGGTCAGGTATTCGACCCACGGGAAACCCGCGCCCTCCAACGCCTCTCGCAGCCCGTCCGCCGTCGCGAGATCGGCGACGGTGATCTGGATGTCCAGCACATCCTTCGCGGGCAACCCCGGCACCGCGGTCGATCCGATGTGGTCGATGCGCCGGGCGGCGCCGCCGCACACGACCGCCAGGCGCGCGATCAGCCGCTGCGCCTGCGCATCCCACGTCGGGTCCGGCCCGACCAGCTGCACCTCGCCGCGCGGCGCCCGGGTCCTGGTGCGCAGATTGTGTTCGAACGGCACCAGCTGGTGCTCCCACAGCGCGTCCACCTGGCGCTCCAGCTCGTCGGCGCCGGCGTTGTTGTCCAGCAGCACGTCCGCCGCGGCCCGCCGCTGCTCGTCGGTGGCCTGGGTCTTGATGCGGGCCAGCGCATCCGCGCGCGCGATGCCCCGGAACTCCTCCAGCCGCCGCACCCGGGTCTCGGTCTCGGCCATCACCACGACCACCAGATTCGTCACCGCGCCCAGACCGTTCTCGACCAGCAGCGGAACATCCTGCACCACAATCGCGTCCGCGGGGGCGGCGGCCATCAGCTCGGAGGTCCGCCTGCCCACCAGCGGATGCGTGATGCCGTTGAGGGTCCGGCGGGACTCGTCGTCGGCGAAGGCCCGGGCCGCGAGCGCCGGACGGTCCAGGCTGCCGTCCGCGGCGAGAATGTCCCGGCCGAACGCCTCGACCAGCGCCGCCAGCCCCTCGGTGCCGGGCGCCACCACCTCGCGCGCGATCGCATCGCTGTCGATGAGCACGGCGCCCAGCTCGACCAGTCGCCGCGCCGCCGTCGACTTGCCCGCTCCCATGCCTCCGGTGAGACCGATACGCAACATTCGATCAGTCTCGCATCCCCGCCCGCGCCCGGCGTGCGGTGGCCCGGCAATCCGGGCGGATTACCCACGGTGGCAATAACTCCCACCTCGCCCCGGGCAATTTTCTCAATCCGTGATGGCGGTGATATCAATTCGCAACTTTTTCCATCGGTTCCGGACCTGCGGTTGGCAACTTTCCGACACGCCGGGACGAAAGTCGCGCAAAATACGCAGCCGCACACTTTTGTTCCGCTACTGTTTCGCCGCAGGCGATCCAGGCCGTACCAAAGCAAGCAAAGGAACACCATTGGGCACCAGAAACATCCAGACGGGTCGCCACCGGCTGGGCAAGGGCGGCACGATGCACTGCATCGAGATCCCGGAGGTCGCGGCCGCGCTGGCGCAGTTCCGGCGCCCGTGGCTCACCGCGCTGATCAGTCCCGCCCGCCACAGCCTGGCCGCCATCCGCAAGCGGACGGCCGACGCCGCGGCCCACTGGGTGCCCGCTACGGCCAGTTGACCTGACGCCCTAGACCATTCCACTCGGACGGCGGCGCGTGCCCGGCTCCTGCACCGGCATGCTGTTGGGCGGCACCGGATAAGGCGCGCCCTGCCCCGCCGTACCCAGCGCGATATTCGGGCCGCATTGCGCGAGCGCGGCTTCGGTCCGGGAATTCGGATCGGTGATCCGCGGCGGCGCCGCGTCGGGCGCGGAACCGAAATCGAATGCCGTCGTCATATCGCCGGTGACACCGCGGCGCCAGGCCGTCACATTGGGCACGTCCACGCCGAAACGACGCTCCAGCAAACGCAATTGCGAGGTGTGATCGAACGTCTCCGAACACACCAGGCCGCCACGCGAATACGGTGAGACGACCCAGCACGGCACCCGGTAGCCCAGGCCGATCGGACCGGCGATGCCTTTCGCGGCGGGAACCCGATTCAGATCGACGGTGAGAAATTCCCCCGGCGTGCCCGGCGGCGGTGTCGGCGGGGTGACATGGTCGAAGAAGCCGCCGTTCTCGTCGTACATGACGATCAGCGCCGTCTTCTCCCACACCGCCGGATTCGAGGTCAGGATGTCGAGCACCTGCATGATGCCGACCGCGCCGAGCGCCGGCGGCAGCGCCGGATGCTCGCAGTTGAACAGCGGCGGAATCACCCACGACACCGACGGCAGCCGGTTCGCGGCCACGTCCGCGGCGAAGTCCTGCGGGTAGACCGGGACCTTACCGCGTTGCGCCAGTTCGGAATTCGGGTCGGCGGCCTGGGTGAAGCAGCCCATCATGCCGTCCAGGATCACCGAGGAGATGGGGCCGACATCGCGGTTGTTGTAGATCTTCCAGCTCACGCCGGCCTCGGACAGGTTCTCCGGAAACGTCCGCCAGCTGTAGGCGTTCTGCGGGATGATCGGCGGCGTCTCCACCAGCGGGCCGCCCGCGTAACCGTCCGGATCGATGGTGGCCGAGACCCAGTAGAGCCGGTTCGGGTCGGTCGGACCCAATACCGAGCAGTGGTAGTGATCGCAGAGGGTGAAGGCGTCGGCCAATTCGTGATGGACGGGGATGTCCTGGCGGGTGTGGTAACCCATTGCAGCGGGCCCGTTTCCGGCCCCGACGCTCGCGATCGACATGGGCATCCAGCGGTCGTTCGCCCCGCCGTTCCACGCCTCGTGCATACCCGCCCAGCCGTGGTCCGGATCGTTGACGCATTCACCGTCGAGGCTGGGGCCGCGGGTGGTGTCGAGCCGGAACGGCAGCAGATAGCCGTCGGGAGTGGGGCCGATGCCCGGCGCGTACCCGTACTGCTGCCAGGCGGGCGAGGGATCATCGAATCCGCGCACTCCGGAGAGCGTGCCGAAATAGTGGTCGAAGGAGCGGTTCTCCTGCATCAGCAGCACGAAGTGCTCGATGTCCCCGAGCCCGCCCATTCCCGCCGGATCCGCGGCGTAGGCCCGCTCGATGATCGGATTCGCCCACCCGGCCAGCGCTCCCACCCCGCCGGCGGCCAGTGCTTTCGCCAGGAACTCCCGCCGATTGACGCCTTCGAACAGACCCATGCCGCCGACTCGACCTTTCCGCCGATTCGATAAGGACAGTTGCACCGATGTCGTGGAGCATAACGGCTCGTCGCGGACGCGCCGGTGACGCACGGGTGAACCGTACCTGACAGTCACTTGCACCGCGCCGTCGCGCGCACCTAGACTCGCGATCAATACCTGATAGTGACTATCAGGTATTGACTTCATCGGGAGGGGCCCATGACACAGTCCGCGACAACCGAGCGAGCGCACCCGCCTCGGCCCGCTCCCCCGCTGCGCCTGGCGGGGCGCTGGGGTGTGCTGATGGCCCGGCGTCGGAAAATCGTTCTGGGCGTATGGCTGCTACTCGCCGTGCTGTGCGGATCGGCCTATCCGGCCCTGCACGACAAACTGGGCGCGCCCGACTACGGCGTCCCCGGCTCGGAGTCGAGCGCCGTCGATTCCCTTGTCTCCCAGCACTTCACACAATTCGGAGTGGAACAGGATCTGCTCGTCTTCCACTCCGAGCAGTACCCGGCGGACGCACCCGAATTCCGCGCCGTGATCGACCGCGCGCTCCGCTCGGCTAGCGCCGTGGACGGTGTCACCGGAGTCGTCTCGCCGTTCGAAGGCAATGCCGCCCTGCAGATTTCCGCGGATCGCCACACCGCGCTCGGCATCGTCGGCATCGAGGGCGGCATGTCGGAGCGGGTCGCCGTCGCCACCGATGTGCAGTCCGCGGTCGCCGCCGCCTCCGACGCCGCCGTCGAGGTGACGAGCACCGGGTACGCACCCGTCGAAGCCGAGATGATGCGGACCGAGACCGCCGACATGTCGCGCGCCGAGGCCATCGGGGTGCCGGTGGCCGCGGCGTTCCTCGTCCTCGCCCTGGGCGCGGTGGTGGCGGCGACCGTCCCGATCGCGGTCACTGCCGCCGGGATCGCGGTCGCGGTCGGAGTTCTGTTCGGGCTCACCGCCTTTCTGACCTTCGATTCGCTGGTGCTCTCGGTCGCCACCATGATCGCGACCGGGACCGCGATCGACTACGCGATGTTCATCGTGAGCCGCTGCACCGAGGAACTCGCCCGGCGCGGCGTCCGGGACCGCCGCCGGCGTGCCGACATCGAGCAGTCCGTGGGCGCGGCGATGGACACCGCGGGCCGCACGGTACTCGCCTCCGGCCTCATCGTGATGATCTCGCTGTGCTCGCTCGCCGTGGTCGGGCTGCCGATGCTCGACGGGATCGCCGTCGGTGTGGTCACCGCCGTGATCGCCACTCTCACAGCGGCTTTCACGCTGCTCCCGGCGCTGCTCGCGACGCTCGGCCCGGCGGTGAACCGGGGCGGGCTGCCACTGCGGCTGCGCCCGGCACAGACCCGGACCACCGCGGCGTCGAGCGCCTGGACCCGGTGGGCGCACACGGTGATGGCACGGCCGATCCGGTTCGCGCTGGCCGGAGTGGCGCTGCTGCTCGTCGCCGCCGCCCCGCTGACCGGTATCCGCTACGGCATCGACATGGGACTCGGCGCGCTCACCGGAACGCCGACCGGGCGAGCGAACGAACTGGTGCGCGACAACTTCGGCCCCGGATTGCTGGCGCCGACCCAGGTGCTCGCCACCGGCCCCGGCGACACACCGCTGACCCCGGAGGCCCGTGCGGAGGTCACCCGATTCCTCGGCGGCCTGTCCGGTGACCCGCGGGTCGCGACGGTGCTGTCCCAGCCGACCTCCGGGCGGGTCCTCGCCTCGGTGGTCGCGAAGGATGCGTTCGATTCCACCACGGTCTCCGATCTGACCGCCGATATCCGTTCCCGCGCAACATCTCTCGAGGCCGCCGAGGTGCGCGTCGGCGGCACTTCGGCCACCTTCTCCGACGTCTCGCGGCTCATCACGGCGCGGCTGCCGTGGGTCGTCGCGCTCGTGCTCGCCGCGTCCCTGGCCTTCCTGATCGTCGCGTTCCGCAGCATCGTGCTCGCGATCAAGGCGATTCTGCTCAATCTGCTGGCGACCGGCGCGGCGCTCGGGCTCACCGTGGCGGTGTTCCAGCACGGCATCGGCGAATCGGCGCTCGGGTTCCACAGCACCGGCTTCCTCCAGGTGTACCTGCCGATGCTGGTGTTCGCGGTGCTGTTCGGGCTGTCGATGGACTACGAGGTGTTCCTCGTGCGCCGTATGAGGGAAGCGTGGGATCGCCACGGGGACAACACCGCCGCCGTCGCGGAGGGACTACAGCACACCGCCCGGCCGATCACCGCGGCCGCGGCGATCATGGTGGCGGTCTTCGCGAGCTTCGTGACCGCCGACGTGCTGGAGTTGAAGCAGATCGGTTTCGCGCTTGCGGTGGCCATCGCCATCGACGCGCTGCTCGTGCGGTTCGTGCTGGTACCGGCGTTCATGCGACTGTTCGGCCGCTGGAACTGGTGGTTACCGCTGTCGCGCGGCAAAACCCCTCGCGCTCAACCGAACAGCGACTCGATCGCGTCGACGGCCGATCCGATCTCGTCGACGTAGATGTCCTTGAGACGGCCCGCGAAACCCGCCTCCGCCCAGTGGTCCAGGGCCGCCATGCTGCCCCAGACCACGAACGCCGCGGCCATCCGCACCTTCAAGTCGTTGGGGTCGCGGCCGGATCGCTGCGCGAACAGCACCCGGAACTGGTCCTCCAGATCACGCATCTGACGCACCTGGCCGTCGCGCACCTCCGGGATCGTCCGGACGTAGTGCATGCTGCGCCGCACCCGTCGTTCGGTGTCCGCGGTCAGCAGCGCCTCGGCCATGATCGGCACCAAGGGGCGCGCGATCGCGATCAGCTCGGTGATCTCGAGGGTTTCGCCGCCGCCCGCCGTCCGCAGCACGTCGATGACCTTGGGGTCCGCTTCGTCGTAGAGGACCAGCATTTCCTTGGTGCCGAAGTACCGGTAGATCGAACTCGGCGAGACCCCGGCCGCCGCGGCCACCCGCTCCACGGTGACCTGGCGGTACCCGTGCGCATCGAACAGATCCAGCGCGACCTGCTGGATTCGGCTCATGGCCGCGAGCTTTCGGCGTTCCCACTCGGTCGCGGACGCGGAAGACGCAGTGGACTGGGACATATCAACACCGAGGATACCCGCACGTCATCGGCCCCGGAGCAGGCCGAAGGCCCCCGGTCCGTGCGGACCGGGGGCCTTCGTCAGCTGTGCGAATTACGCGTTGCCGGACAGCTTCTCGCGCAGCGCGGCGAGCTGCGCGTCGCTGGCCAGCGAACCACCGGCCGACTCCGGCTGCGAAGAGGAGGACGACGACGACCGCTCGCCACCACTCTCGGAGGAGTAGTTCGACGAGCCGCCACCGTTCGCGGCCTCGGCGGCGGCATCGGCGGCCATCTTCTCCATCTGCGCGGTGTGCATCTTGTGGCGACGCTCCGCCTCGGCGTAGCGGTTCTCCCACTCCTCGCGCTGCTTCTCGTAACCCTCGAGCCACTCGTTGGTCTCGGGGTCGAAGCCCTCGGGGAAGATGTAGTTGCCCTGGTCGTCGTAGCTGTCGGCCATGCCGTACTTCGACGGGTCGAACTCGGCGTGGTAGTCCTCGTTGGCCTGCTTCAGCGACAGCGAGATGCGGCGGCGCTCCAGGTCGATGTCGATGACCTTGACCATCGCGTCGTCGCCGACGGACACGACCTGATCCGGCACCTCGACGTGGCGCTCGGCCAGCTCCGAGATGTGCACCAGGCCCTCGATGCCCTCCTCGACACGCACGAACGCGCCGAACGGAACCAGCTTGGTGACCTTGCCGGGCACGATCTGGCCGATGGCGTGGGTGCGGGCGAACTGACGCCACGGGTCTTCCTGAGTCGCCTTGAGCGACAGCGAAACCCGCTCGCGGTCCAGGTCGACGTCGAGCACCTCGACGGTGACCTCCATGCCGACCTCGACAACCTCGGACGGGTGGTCGATGTGCTTCCAGGACAGCTCGGAGACGTGCACCAGGCCGTCGACACCGCCGAGATCCACGAACGCGCCGAAGTTGACGATGCTGCTGACCACACCCTTGCGGACCTGGCCCTTCTGCAGCTGGTGCAGGAACTCGCTGCGGACCTCGGACTGGGTCTGCTCCAGCCAGGCGCGGCGGGACAGCACCACGTTGTTGCGGTTCTTGTCCAGCTCGATGATCTTGGCCTCGATCTCCTTGCCGACGTACGGCTGCAGATCGCGGACCCGGCGCATCTCGACCAGCGAGGCGGGGAGGAAGCCGCGCAGCCCGATATCGAGGATCAGACCACCCTTCACGACCTCGATGACGGTGCCCTTGACGGCCTCGTCCTTCTCCTTGAGCTCCTCGATGGTGCCCCACGCCCGCTCGTACTGAGCCCGCTTCTTCGACAGGATCAGCCGGCCTTCCTTGTCCTCCTTGGTGAGAACAAGGGCCTCCACCTCATCGCCCACGGAAACGACCTCTGCCGGGTCGACATCGTGTTTGATGGACAGTTCGCGGGAAGGAATGACGCCTTCGGTCTTGTAACCGATGTCGAGCAGGACCTCGTCGCGATCGACCTTGACGATCGTGCCTTCGACGATGTCCCCGTCGTTGAAGTACTTGATCGTCTTGTCGATGGCGGCGAGGAAGTCCTCGGCGGAGCCGATGTCGTTGACGGCTACCTGCGGCGAGGTGACAGTGGTGGGCATGTGTTGGGTTGCTCCGGACGGATTGTGGTCGGTAGTGGACATGTGGGCTTTCGGTTTTGCTGTGAACTCACAGCGATGGAACTAACGTCGGCGTGTACAGCACATCGCTGCGACACAGCACAACGCTGTACTCATTGCATAAACTCACAGCAGCGTGCGCCTCGGGTACGCAAGTACGGCGGGCACTCGCGGGAATCAGCGTACGCGACGTGAGTTGTGGCAAGCAAACAAGGGTCCCCCTGCCCGCGTGGCTACTCTGACATGATGCCCGAAGATCATCCCGATGTGCACGCCGTGCGCGAAACCGTGACCGCACAGGGACTCGATACGGCCGGTGAAGACCGCCATGCGCAGGCGAATGCGCTGCTCGGCACGGTCGCCGTCACCCGCGCCGAGGTGGGCTCGACCGAGAGCCAGCGGGCCAGCCGGCGATGGTGGGACGCCGACGCCTCGCAATACCACGACACCCATGCCGAGTTCCTCGGCGTCGATTCACCCCACGGCGAATTCATCTGGTGTCCGGAGGGACTGCACGAGGGCGACTGGCATTTGCTCGGCGACATCACCGATAAGCGGATATTGGAAATCGGCTGCGGCTCCGCCCCGTGCTCGCGCTGGCTGGCGGCAAATGGCGCGCAACCCGTCGGATTGGATCTGTCCGCCGGAATGTTGCGGCGCGGACTGGCCGCGATGGCGCGCGGCGGCCCGCGAGTTCCGCTGGTGCAGGCCGGGGCCGAGGCGCTGCCGTTCGCCGACGCCTCCTTCGACCTGGCGTGCTCGGCGTTCGGCGCACTGCCCTTCGTGGCCGACTCGGCCCGGGTGATGCGCGAGGTGGCGCGGGTACTGCGACCGGGCGGCCGCTGGGTCTTCTCCGTCAATCACCCGATGCGCTGGATCTTTCCCGACGATCCGGGCACGGAGGGCCTCTACGCCAGACTCTCCTACTTCGACCGCTCCCCGTACGTGGAAGTCGACGGCAACGGCGAGCCCACCTACGTCGAACACCACCGCACCCTCGGCGACCGCGTCCGCGAAATAGTCGCGGCGGGCCTCGTCCTGACCGACCTGGTAGAACCCGACTGGCCGGAATGGCTGGACCGCGAGTGGGGCCAGTGGAGCCCGCTACGCGGCCAGATCTTCCCGGGCACAGCCATTTTCGTCACCGAGAAACCACTCCGCAAATAGCAGCGGACAGGTGACGTGCGGAACTCCCGTGTCGCGGGCAGGTGGCGTGCGGGACTCTCGTGTCGCGGGCAGGTGGCGTGCGCGCTGCCGCCGGTAGTGGGTTGGGGTCAGCTCTTGGGTATGGGGCGAGTTTCGGCGCCGGCGGAGACAGTTTCGGGGGAAGCCGGGTTGTCGTGGTCGTAGGCGGTCGTGCGGGTGGAGGGCAGGGCTGTTGTTTCGTCCGCTCCGGACGTGAAGTGCTGGTGGGCGTCGGCGCGGGAGGCGTCCGGGTCGCGCGCGGGGCGGGTGGGGATCGCCGTCGTCTTGTCCGCGGGCAGCTTCGATTCGGCTGACGATTCCGGGATGTGCCATGGGTTTTCGGGATCCGACGACCCATGAGCGTCGTCCGGCTCGGGGCCCGTGGACAGCACGGTCGTCTCGGCGGCGTCCGAGGTGTTCCCGTTCGAGGACGACGGCTGCGCGCCGTTCTCCGGCGTGGCCCAGCCATTGGCGGTGCTCGCGGAGATGTCCGTCGCGGGCGGCTGCGAGAAGTCCACCGACGCGGGTATGGCCGTCGTCTTCGCCGCAGCGCTGGGTGCCGCGGCGTAGGCGGCGGCGCTGGCCGGGAGACGGGGAATGCTGCCCGGCGTCGGTGTCGTAGGCGCGGGCGCGGCGGGCTTGCGCGGCGCCTTGCCCAGCGCCGAGGCACTCGGGATCGGCGCGGTCTCCGCCGCGGTTGCGGCAGCCGGTGACACCGGTGCGGGGGCCGACGGTGCCGGGGGCGATGATGCCTCTTCCGCGAGGGCCGACAGCTCCGCGAATTCGTCCGGTGCGGCCGGTCCGGTGAACGGCGGCAGGGCCGCGAACCGCGGATCGATGCGGGCCGTGCGGCTGGCGAGGGAGATCCAGCGGCGTGCCCGGCTCAGCGGATGGTCGGGGAACTGCGAATCCCATTGCGCGTCGTCGGCGACGTTGTAGGGCAGCTTGCCCCGCACCTCGGGCGCGTAGGGGTGCGGCCGGAACATGTTCTGGAAGCCGACCTTCGGCACGATCGCGGCCTCCCGCGTCCCGGAGCGCCCGGTCTCGCGGCACATGATCTTCAGGATCGCGCTGCAGGTCGCCTTCGGCACCACGATCCCGGCGGTGAAGCCGAGCCCGGCTCCGTCCCCGAGCGGGAACTTCTCCAGGCGTAGCAGCGCGGGCTGGCCGGCCACGGCGATGGTGTACGCCTCGATGAGACAGCCGAACTCGGCCTGCTGTTCGGTGAGCTTGCGGCGCAGGGCGTCGATGTCCTCCAGCGGAGCCGGAAGGTCGGGGACGGCATCGACGTATACGAGCGTGACGAGGTCACCGGTCGCCGGATTACCCCATGTGCTCGGATCGAGTTGCTGCAGTCCGCCGGTTTCGAACGCGATAGGCACGCCAACACGTTACCGAGTCGACGCATAATCGCACGTCCTTGTGCGTTTTGTAGTCAATACGTGACTTGTTGGTGATCTATACTGGGCAAAACAGGCAGTCGGTCTGTTTCTATCCCCGCGGCTTCGGCGATCGCCCGGCCTGCTCCAGCGCCAGCCGCAACGCGTACTCGATCTGTGCGTTCACGCTACGCAGGTCATCGGCCGCCCACTTGGCCACGGCCTCGTGGACGGCCGGATCGAGCCGCAGCAGCACCTTCTTCGGCTCGCGCTTGGCCATTACGAATACAGCGATCCGGTGTTGACCACGGGCTGCACGGAGCGATCCCCGCACAGCACCACCAGCAGGTTGGACACCATCGTCGCCCGGCGTTCCTCGTCGAGGTCGACCATGCCCTCCGCCGTCAACCGCTCCAGCGCCATGCCGACCATACCGACCGCGCCCTCGACGATGCGACTGCGGGCCGCCACCACCTGCGCCGCCTGCTGGCGGACCAGCATGGCCTGGGCGATCTCGGGCGCGTACGCCAGGTGCGTGATGCGGGCCTCGAGAATGTCGATCCCCGCCAGCGCGGTCCGCTCGCTCAGTTCGGTCGTCAGTTCCTCGGCGACCTCCGCGCCGTTGCGCAGGCTGGTGCGGGCCGGGTCGTCGGAGTCGTACGGATGCACCGTGGCCAGATGCCGGACGGCGGCCTCGGACTGGGTCTGCACGTACTCCTCGTAGTCGTCGACGGCGAAGGCGGACTTGAAGCTGTCCACCACCCGGTAGACGACCACGGCCGCGATCTGCACGGGGTTGCCGTCGGAATCGTTGACCTTCAACGTCTGGGTCTCGAAGTTGCGCACTCGCAACGAGATTCGGCGCTTGCTGGTCAGCGGCACGACCCAGAAGAAGCCCGGGTCGGCGACCGAACCGATGTAGCGACCGAAGAATTGCAGCACCTTGGCCTCGTTCGGGCCCACGGTGATCAGTCCGGTCAGCAGCACCAGCGCGATGCCCGCCACCACGAACCCGGCCACCGCACCCGCGGCGGCCCCCGCGCTGCCGTCCTCGGAGGCGACCCCGGCCGCCGCGATGGCGCCGATCAGGGCGCCACCGCCGACGACGATCAGCGCCAACAACATGAGGAACCCGTTCACCCGGAAAGCCGGACGAAGCTCCATGACATCCTCCCAATATCTAAGTGATATCACGACAATAGCATGGAGCCGGACCGCGACTCAGGATGCGGGAACGATGTTGCGGTTGAGGCGGAACAGGTTGGCCGGATCGTGCTCGGCCTTCAGCGCCGCCAGCCGGTCGTAGGTCTCCGGCCGGAATCCGGCGCGGGTCTGTTCCGCGCCCGCCCACTCCTGCGCGCCGTAGAGAAAGTTGAGGCTGTGGCCGATAGTCCACGGCGACAACGCCTTCGCGATGAGATCGTGCCGGTCGCGCACGGCCGTGCCCCCGGACTCCGGCGCGGTGATGAACCGCGCGATGTACTCCGCCTCGCGGTGATCCACGGCGATATCGGCCGGGCCGGGCCGGCGCAGCGCGCCGCCGAGATGGCGGAAACCGGCGACCACCGGCAGCGGCGACTGCGGTCCGGTCGTATCCAGGAAGGCGGCGGCCGCGTCGGCGGTCAGGTCCGACAGCAGCGCGTTGGTGGCGGCATAGGCGTGCGGGAAGTCCGGATCACGGTAGATGCCATGGGTTTCGGCGTAGGGCATCGAGCGCAGGTCGTCGGTCAGGCGCGGGCCGATCCGGCGCAGCGGCGCGGCCAGCCGTTCGCCGTCGGCCGCCGAGCGGGTATAGGCGATGTTGACGGTGGCGAGATAGCGGCCGCGGACCGGTTCCGGGATGGCGGGCACGTCGGGCATGGTCATGATCGTGATCGCCGAGGTCATCTCGTCGGGCAGGTCCTGGGTCCACAGCCGCCAGCTCTCCAGCGCGGGCTCGACGAGGTGGGTGTCGAAGACCAGCTGACCGCCGTACACCGTGGTGACCGGCGCCAGCTCGATCTCCAGCGCCGTGACGACGCCGAAGTTCCCGACGCCGCCCAGCACCGCGCCGAACAGCGGGTCGCCCGATGTCAGGCGGCGCAGCCGGCCGTCGGCCGTCACCATCTCCATCGAGCGCACGTGATCGGCGGCGTAGCCGAAGGTCCGGCCCAGGAGGCCGAGACCACCGCCCAGGTGGTAGCCGATCACGCCGACGGAGAGCGACGAGCCGTTCAGCGGGGCCAGCCCGTGCGCCACGGCGGCGTCGATCAGCGCACCGGCCCGCACCCCGGCCGCCACCCGCGCGGTGCGGGCCGCGGCGTCGACGGAGACGGCGGTCATCCGGCGGGTGCTGATCAGCACGCCGCCGTCGGCGGCCACCGACAGGCCGTGACCGGTCGCCTGCACCGCGATCGGAAGGCCTTGGCGCGCGGCGTATTCCACCGCGGCACGGACGTCCTCGGCATGCGCGGCCCCGACGACGACGGCCGGGCGGTGGTGGTAGGCGGTCTGGAATCCGGCGATCTCGGCGTCGTATCCGGCATCGCCGGGACGGAAGACCGGACCGGTGAAGGTGGGAAGATCCGCGTTCGTGTTCGTCATACCTCCGACGATGCCGCGTTCGTGACGAGAAGTGAAACAGATAGTTCTTCTCGTAACTAGAATGATCAGTTATGGAACTGCGGCAGCTGCGCTACTTCGTCACCGTGGTCGAGGAGGCCAACTTCACCCGGGCCGCGGCACGACTGCATCTGGCCCAGCCGGGGCTGTCCGCCCAGATCCGGCAGCTGGAACGCGAACTCGGCCAGCAACTGCTCGACCGGTCCGGGCGCACCGTGACCCCGACCGCGGCCGGTGCGGCGGTGCTGCCACACGCGCGCGCCGCGCTCGCCGCCGCCGAGCAGGTCCGCCACACCGCCGACGAGTTCACCGGGTTGCTGCGCGGGCACATCCGCCTGGGGACCATCTCCGGCGCGGCCACCGAGGAATTCGACCTCGCGGCGAACCTGGCCGACTTCCACGACGATCATCCGCAGGTCGAAATCACCCTCACCGAAACGAATTCCGATCTGATGCTGGACGATCTGGAGCGCGGCGCGCTGGATATCGCACTGGTCGGACTCACCGGCGCGGACCTCGATCCCCGCGTCGGCCTCGAGGTCGTGCTCGAGACCGCCGTCGTCGCCGCGGTAGCGGCGCACACACCGGATCCTCCGGATGTGCTCCCGCTCGCCGCGCTGCGCGACCGGCCGCTGATCTGCCTCGTGCGCGGCACCGGAATCCGTGGCGTACTCGAACGCCATTGCGCCGCAGCGGGTTTCGAACCGAATGTGGCCTTCGAGGCGGCCGCTCCCCCGCTGTTGCTGCGACTGGCCGCCCGGGGGCTGGGTACGGCCGTCGTGCCCGCGCTCACCCCGGAAGAGGCCGACGCCTTCGGCGTGCGCACGATCCCGATCGTCGAGCCGGAGCTGCGCGGACAGCTCGCGCTCGCGTGGCGCACCGACCGCCTGACCGCGCCCGCCGCGAAAGTCCTACTGGGCCAACTGCGTATCGCGCTGGCGCGGCAGCGGGAACGCGCTACCGCAAGCACCGCACCGGACTGATGCGCACTCAGCGCAGGCCCAGGACGGGCCGGAGGCCGCCGTCACGGACGGCTTGCACGGCGACCAATCCCACCAGCACCACCCCGGTGACGATGTGCTCGATCGCGTCCATGTGGTGGTGCGGGAAGCTGAACATCAGGACATGGTCGGAGAACAACGCCAAGAATCCGACGCCGAACCCGCCGCCGAGCGCGGCGATCACGCAGTACCACGCCGCCCACGGTTTACGCAGCGCCGCGAGCAGCGCCGGACCGAACAGCAGCAGCCCGGCGACGGCATGCCAGCCGTTGTAGTCCATGCCGAGCACCGGCGTCGCGGGCGCGTGCTCCCCGACCGCGAAGCTGGGTTCGGCGATCCATCCCGCGATCGCCCACACGATGTGCGCGACCCCGACGACGAACACCGCCCATTGCAGAAAACTCCACCGCGCCATGGCGTTTCGGCCCACTACTCCAGCTGGTGCGTGCACGGCGTCCTCCCGCTGACTTTGCCCGAAACTTCTACTACACAGCGTAGTTGAAAGCCCGGTCGCACGGAAGGCCCGGCACTACAGAATGCGCGACAGGAACGCCTGAGTACGCTCCTGCCGCGGGTTCGCCAGCATCTCGCGCGGCGGCCCCGACTCCACCACCACACCGGCGTCCATGAACACCAGATGGTCGGCGACCTCGCGGGCGAATCCCATCTCGTGGGTCACCACCACCATGGTCATGCCGGAGGCCGCCAGTTCGCGCATGACCCCGAGCACCTCACCCACCAGTTCGGGATCGAGCGCGGAGGTCGGCTCGTCGAACAGCATCAGCTTCGGATCCATCGCCAGCGCGCGGGCGATGGCGACCCGCTGCTGCTGCCCGCCCGAGAGCTGCGCCGGATAGGCGCCGGCCTTCTCCGCCAGACCGACCCGGTCCAGCAGTTCCCGCGCCCGGCCGACGGCATCGGCCTTGCGGATCCGCTTCACCCGGGTGGGCGCCTCGATGACGTTCTCCAGCACGGTGCGGTGCGGGAACAGATTGAAATGCTGGAACACCATGCCGATGTCGCGGCGCTGGCGCGCAGCCTCGCGGGGATGCAACTCGTAGAGCCGCCCGCCCTTCTCGCGATAGCCGACCAGCTCGCCGTCGACGTAGAGCCGCCCGGCATTGACCTGTTCCAGATGATTGATGCAGCGCAGGAACGTCGACTTGCCCGACCCGGACGGACCGACCAGGCACATCACCTCCCCGCGCGCCACCTCCAGCGAGATGCCCTTGAGCACCTGCAACGCGCCGAAGTTCTTGTGCACCTGCTCGGCGCGGATCATCGGGGCGGAATCGGTTGCGGCAGTGCTCATTTGCCCACCTCCAGCTGGGCGGCGGCCAGCGCCCGCAGCTGTTTCGCGGTCAGCTGGCGGCTGGCTCCGCGCGAGTAGTACCGCTCCAGATAGTGCTGCCCGATCATCAGGATGCTGGTGATCACCAGGTACCAGGTCGCGGCGACCAGCAGCAGCGGGATGGGTAGCAGGTTCACGGCGTAGATGTCGCGCGCCCGGCCGTACAGGTCGGTGGTCAGCGGGATCGCCGCCACCAGCGAGCTGGTCTTCAGCATGCTGATCAGCTCGTTGCCGGTCGGCGGGATGATCACCCGCATGGCCTGCGGCAGCACCGTGCGCCGCATCGTCTGACCCCACGACATGCCCAGCGCCAGCGACGCCTCCCGTTGCCCCTCGCCGACGGAATTGATTCCGGCACGGACGATTTCGGCCATATAACCGGCCTCGTTCAGGCCGAGGCCGATCATCGCGAACAGGAACGGCGTCCGCCAGTCCTGAATGTTCAGGTGCAGCAACTGCGGCCCGAACGGGACACCGAGATCGATGATCTTGTACAGCGACGGGAACAGTCCCCAGAACACCAGTTGCACGTACACGGGCGTGCCGCGGAAGATCCACAGGTACACCCACGCCACCGAGCGCAGCACAGGATTCGGCGACAGCCGCATGACCGCCAGCACCACCCCCAGCACCACGCCGATGGCCATGGCAAGTACGGTCAGCTCCAGCGTGATGAGGACGCCGGACTCGATGCGGGAATCGAACAGGTACTTCCAGTAGATGTCCCACCGGTAGGCGTGGTTGGTAGCGGCGCCGTATACGAACAGCGCCACCAGCGCCAGGATTACCACCGCGGCGAACCACCGGCCGGGATGTCGCAGCGGGACCGCCTTGATCGGCGACGGTTCGACACTCGAATCCGATACGGCGCCAGCGTCTTCCGACCCGGACGCGGAGGTGTCGCGCTCGCTCACGCCCTCACCTCGCGGATGCGGAACGGCGTAGGCGAACCGCGTCGTCTCGGTGCGCCGGCATCAGCCCACCGCTCCGTTGATGGTGGCCTTGGTGAGGGCGCCGTCCTGCACGCCCCAGTTCTCGGCGATCTTGCGGTAGTCGCCGGAATCGATCAGATGCTGCACGGCCTCCTGCAGCACCGGTCCCAGCGGCGCGCCCTTGGGCACCGGCCAGCCGTAGGGCTGCGACTCGAACAGCGGGCCCGCCGCCTCGATCTTGCCCTGATTCTGTTTGATGGCGTACGCCGTCACCGGGGAATCCGCCGACATCGCGTCGACCTGGCCGAGCACCAGCGCCGTCGCGGCCGCGCTCTGCTCGTCGAAGGCCACGATCTCGATCTTGGGCTTGCCCGCCGCCTCGCACGCCTTGCTCTTGCCGGGTACGTCCTCGGTCTCCTCGATGGTGGTGCGCTGCACCGCCACTCGCTTGCCGCACGCGTTGTTCGGGTCGACCGGTTTGCCCGGCTGCTGCGCCCACTGGATGCCCGCGCTGAAATAGTCGACGAAATCGACGGTCTGCTCGCGCTCCTTGGTGTCGGTCATCGAGGACATGCCCACGTCGTAGGTGCCGGCCTGGATCGAGGGGATGATCTTCTCGAAGTCCGATTCCTGGTAGTCGGCCCGCACACCGAGCACCGCGGCCACCGCGTCCATCAGGTCGACGTCGTAGCCGACGATCTTGCCGGAGCCGTCCTTGTATTCGTTGGGCTGGTAGGGCACATTCACCCCGACGACCAGTTTGCCGGACTGCTTCACCTTGTCGGGCAGCTTCGCCGCGATCGCGTCCACCTTGTCGACCTGGATCTTCTCCGCGGTCGGTGCGGTGTCCTCGGTGTTCTTCGTACAACCGGCCAGCACCAGCGTCCCGCCGGCCAGTACACACACCGCCCGCAGCGCCAGCCCGCGGGCACCGATTCGAACAGACACAGCAGCCCTCCATGTTCTGGTGGGCGACATCCGGCATTCGCCCGCCGTTCGAAATCTAGGCGATGGGGACCGAGCGCGTCGGTCGGTTACCGAAGGTTAATGCGCGGCCGGTGCGGACGCCGCTCGCACACGCCGAGTCCGCGGACCCGTCAGCGGCGGTGCAGGCGGGCGCACACCTGTTCGGTGAATTCGCGGGTGGAGGCCAGCCCGCCCAGATCCGCGGTCGCGATACCGGCGGCGAACGTCCCCGCCACGGCCTGCTCGATGCGGTCGGCCGCCCGCGACAGCACGACGTCGCCGCGACGGGAACTCAACCAGCGCAACAGCATTGCCACCGACAGCTGAAGGGCGGCCGGGTTGGCGCGGTTGTGCCCCGCCAGCGCGGGCGCCGCGCCGTGCACGGCCTGCGCCATCGCCTGGGTCGCCGAGCAGTTCAGGGAGGCGGCGAGGCCGAGTGATCCGCTCAGCTCGCCCGCCAGGTCGGAGAGGATGTCGCCGAACAGATTCTCCGTCACCACCACGTCGTCGTCGGCGGGCGCGCGGACGAGGGGCGCGGCTGCCGCGTCGACATGTTCGTCGTCGACGCGCAGCCGCGGATAGTCGCGGGCCGCCGCGTAGCAGGCGTCGCGGAACAGGCCCATGGTCAGCGGCAGCACGTTCGCCTTGTGCACGATGGTCAAGCGGCCGCGCCGCGCGGCGGCCAGCTCGCAGGCCTCGCGGGCGATCCGTTCGCTGGCCGCGCGGGTCACCACTCCGACCGAGAGGGCGATGTCCGCGGTGGGCGCGAACTCGCCGGACCCGGCGGCCATGTTGCGGTCGGCGTAGAAACCCTCGCTGTTCTCCCGGACGATCACCAGATCGATGTCGTCCGCGGCGGCCCGCACACCCGGAAACGCCCGCGCCGGGCGGATATTGGCGTACAGGCCGAATCGCTTGCAGATGGCGCCGCCCGGCGGGGCGCCGACGCGATGCTCCGGGGCATAGGAGGCGTTGTCGTGCGGGCCGAGGATCCAAGCGTCGAGCTGTTCCAGCCGGTGCACCGTAGACTCCGGCAACGGTTCGCCGAATTCCGCGATCGCGCTGTGCCCCATCGGCAACGGAATCCACTGCACGGCCGGTGCCGCGAGCACGGCCAGCGCCTCGTCGACCACCTCCCGCGCCGCGCGCACCACCTCGGGACCGATGCCGTCGCCCTCGATCAGGCCCAGCCGCAGCTGTCCGTTCGCTCCACTCACGCCCCCATCCTCGGTCCTCGGATTTGCGGGAAGATCACCGGGGTTCCGGCGTATCTTGTCCCAGGTCATGGTTCAGTCGGTCG
Organism: Nocardia wallacei; assembly: GCF_029868745.1. Taxonomy (GTDB): domain Bacteria; phylum Actinomycetota; class Actinomycetes; order Mycobacteriales; family Mycobacteriaceae; genus Nocardia; species Nocardia wallacei_B. The sequence continues at coordinate 38,673 of NZ_JARWOP010000379.1, forward strand.
AATTGCTGTTGGACGAGCCCGCCGAGACGGAGATCCGGCGGCAGTGGGAACTGCTGTCCGAGGCCGGAATACCCAGCCCGTCCCCCGACCACCGACCCCACATCACCGTGGCCGTGGCCCGCCAGATCTGGCCCCGCCTGGACGAGGTACCGGCCGCCCAGGAGTTCCGCCCCCTCCCGATCCGCCTCGGCGGCCTCCTGATCTTCGGCGCACGCAACCCCATTCTGGTTCGCCTGGTAGTCCCCACCGACGCACTGCTCACCCTCCAGCGCCGCCTGTTCTCCGTCATCGAGAAATGCCCCGGCATCCCGGCCAATATCCACCCCGACGCCTGGACCCCACACGTCACCCTGGCCCGCCGCCTCAAACCCCACCAACTCGGCGAGGCCGTGCACGCGGTGGCGGCCGACCGAGATTTCGCCACTACGGTGGTGGGTATTCGTCGGTGGGACGGCGATCAGCGTCGTGACTGGCCGGTCGCACGCGGAAGCGGAAGATAACGGAGTTGCCCGGCGTTGTATCGGGGCAACCCACGAGACGAGAGGATCCCATGGCCACCCAGACCCTGACCGCGCAGAACTTCGATGAGATAGTCACCGGGAACGATGTCGTGCTCGTCGACTTCTGGGCCGACTGGTGCGGTCCGTGCAAGCAGTTCGCTCCGACCTTCGAGGCGTCGTCGGACAAGTATCCCGATGTCATCCACGGCAAGGTGGACACCGAAGCCGAGCAGAGCCTCGCCGCGGCCGCCAATATCCGCTCCATCCCGACCATCATGGCGTTCCGCGAGGGCGTGCTGGTCTTCGCGCAGCCCGGCGCGCTGCCGCCCGACGCGCTCGAAGACCTGGTCACCCAGGTGAAGGGCCTCGACA
>NZ_JARWOP010000380.1 GCF_029868745.1 Nocardia wallacei
AAAAACCGGACGGTAGAGTCCTCTTCGTCATACCCGGCGGGTGCGGCAATCCGGTGTAAATCCGTAACGGTCGCGCAACTGTGACCGCGGGGGGCTCGGGCCCGCCGCGGAAGTCAGACCTCCCTCGCCGGGGTACAGCTCTGAGGTCGCGAGGTGCCCATGGAGTATCGGCGATGAGTCGCGCGCGGACCGCGGTGGTCATCCCCGTCGTCGCGGTGGCGCTGGGGTGCGCCATGGTGGCGGCGACCGGATGCGGGGCCGAAACCGTGCCGCCCGCAACCGTTTTCGAGGTGCTGCGGGCGCGGGTGACCGGAGCCACGTTCGCGGATCCCGGCCTCGACACGATCATCTGGCAGTTACGGGTGCCGCGTACCCTGCTGGCGGCCGTGGTCGGCGCGGGTCTGGCGCTGGCGGGGGCGGCCATGCAGACGCTCGTGCGCAATCCGCTGGCCGACCCCTATCTGCTCGGCGTGTCCTCCGGGGCGGGAGTGGGCGCGGCGGCAGTGATCACCTCCGGGTTCTTCGCCGGGGCCGGGGTGTGGGCGCTGTCGGGCGGCGCGCTGCTCGGCGCGTTCGCCGCGGCGGCCATGGTCTTTCTGATCGCGGTCGCGCAGGGCGGGCTCACGCCGCTGCGGCTGGTGCTGACCGGGACCGTGCTGGGGTCGGCGTTCGCGGCGCTGAGCAGCTATCTGATCTTCCGCAGCGCCGACCCGGCGGCCGCCCAGGCCGTGCTGTTCTGGCTGCTCGGGAGTCTCGCGGGGGCGGATTGGACGCGAATCGCGTTGCCCGCCTGCGTGGTCGGAGTCGCGGCAGTGACACTGGCGGCGGCCGCGGGCTGGCTCGACGCGCTGACCGTGGGCGCCGACACCGCCGCGTCGGTCGGAGTACCGGTGCGTGCCTTGCGGATCGCGTTGTTCGCCGGGCTGGCCGTGCTGGTGGGTGTCCTGGTGGCGGTCTCGGGCGGGATCGGTTTCGTCGGGCTGGTGGTGCCGCACGCGGCCCGCCTGCTGGTCGGCTCGCCGCATCGCGCGCTGCTGCCGGTGAGTGCGCTGTGCGGCGCGCTGTTCCTCGTGGTCGCGGATGCCGCCGCCCGGATTCTCGTCCGCCCCACCGAAATTCCGGTCGGCGTCCTCACCGGCTTGATCGGCGCACCGGTCTTTCTCCTCTTGATGGGCCGCCGCCGCTACCGATTCGGTGCGTCGTGAAGCGGCTGCGGCATAGGAACGCTGCGTCCTTGTCGACTCCGGCAGAAGAACAGACAGCACCCTGCCCGGCCTGCGGTTCTGTGCTGGAGGTTCGGAGGCTGGCCTGTGGGCCTGGGCGGCGGACCGTACTCGCTGAGGTGTCGTTCGCGGTGGAGGCCGGGGAGATCATCGGTGTCGTCGGGCCGAACGGTAGCGGGAAGACCACGCTGTTGCGCGCGCTGGCCGGGCTACTTCGGCCGCAGCAGGGGCAGGTGTTCGTGGGAGGCCTTGATCTGCACGGTCTTTCGGTGCGACGGCGGGCACGGGCGATCGCGCTGGTCGCGCAGGACGAGCAGCCGCCCGACGACCTACGCGCGGGCGAGGTCGTGGCGCTGGGGCTCACCCCGTATCTGCCGCCTTGGGGGCCGGGCGGTCCACGGGAACGCGCGGCCGTCGAGAATGCTTTGCGCGCAGTCGATCTCGACGGTTTCGCCGATCGGCCCGTGCATCGGATGTCCGGCGGTGAACGGCAGCGGGTGCTGCTGGCCCGGGCTCTCGCGCAGGACACTCCCCTGCTACTGCTCGACGAACCGACGAACCACCTCGACGTCACCCACCGGCTGGCGCTGCTGACACTGGCTCGCGCACTGGACCGGACCGTGGTGCTCACCCTGCACGATCTGGACCTCGCCGACCGCTTCTGCGACCGCGTCCTGGTGCTGGACAAGGGCCGCGCGGGTGCGCTGACACCACCCGAGACCGCGCTCACCCCGGACGTTCTCGCCACGGTGTTCGGGGTGCGCGCCGCGCGCGTCCGCCATCCGGACACCGGGGAATCCCACCTGCTGCTCGACACGATCGAAGGACGACGATGAGACGCTCGGCTTCCATATTCGCCACTCTGGCAACGGCTCTCACCGCGGTCGCGTGCGGCGCCGCACCCGCCGTCGACGGCAATCTCACGCTGCGCAACTGCGAGCGGGACGTGTCTTTCCCCGCACCCGCCGAGCGGATGTTCGTCAACGACAGCAACATGATCTCGATGGCGCTGGCCCTCGGCGCACAGGACGCGGTGACCGCGGTGTCCAGCCTGCAAGCCGACGACACCGCGACCCTGCGCCGCCACTACGGCGACGCGGTCGATCGCCTGCGCGTGGTGTCCCCCGAGTCGCCGTCCCGCGAGACCGTGCTCGCGCAGCGCCCCGACGTGATGGTCGCCGGATGGAACTACGGCTACACCGAGGCCAAGGACCTCACACCGGATTCTTTGCGCAAGAACGGAATCGCCGCCTACGTACTCACCGAGAGCTGCCGGCAGCGCGACGGCGAGCAGACGCGCGGCATCGTCGACCCGTGGACCGCGCTGCGCACCGACCTCGACAACCTCGGCGCGATCACCGGCCGCACCGAACAGGCCACCCGCCTGATCGCCGACCTGGACGCCCGCCTCGACGCCCTGCGCCGGGCGCCGCAGGCCGGTCGGCGACCGCAGGTCTTCGTCTTCGACAGCGCGAGCGACACCGTCTTCTCCAGCGGCAGATTCGGTGGGCCGCAAGCGATCCTGGATGCCGCGGGCGCCCACAATATCCTCGAGGACGTGGGCGACTCGTGGACCCGGGTGTCGTGGGAGCGACTGGCCGCCTCGGATCCCGACGCCCTGGTGTTCGTCGACTATCCGCCGCAGACATTCGCCCAGAAGGTGGAGCTGCTACGGGCCAAGCCCGGCATCAACCGGCTGCGCGCGGTGACCGAGCAGCGGTTCTTCAACCTGCCGTACGCCATGTGGACCAGCGGACCACTCAATATCGACGCCGCCGAGCAGGTCCGGGCTCAACTGGAGGCGTGGAAGCTGTTGCCGCCCTCCGGGATCCGGCCGCGCAGCGATGACGCGGTGCGCTGAACCTCGATCACCGCGCCATGACCAGCTCTTGATTGCGCACCAGCCGCACGAACGGCACCACCTGCTGCGCGATGACCTTGTTGTATTCCCCCGGCTGCTGCACCGGATTCGCGTGCCCCGTGCCGTGCGCGAGCACCGTCAGCAGCGTCCCGTTCACCCCGCCGACCTGCTGGATCAGCACCCGATGGGTGTATTCGACATCGACGATCGGATCCCGCTCCGGATTGTTCGGGCGCAGGAAGACCACCGCGGGGCGCGACTTGCCGTTCACCGGTTTGACCAGGGCACGCAGATCGTCGACCGCACCGCCCGCCACGATCGCGCGGAACTGGGATTCGATCAGCCCGTTGCTGGCCGCGTCGCGGTTGCCGATCTTCTGGCGCAGCACCTCCCCCACCGTCGACCACAGCCGGTCGCCGCGGATTCCCGGCGGGGTCGTGTCGCGGTCGAGGAAACGGTCACGGCGCGCGTAGGTTTCGGCGAACAGGCGCAGGCTGCGGCTCTCCCGGATACCCGGCAGCCAGCCGGTCCAGCGCAGCAGATCCTCGCCCTGATTGCGGCTCTCCGGCCGCACCGCGTCGAGGTCCATCGGCGTGCAGTCCAGGACCACGGCGGCCAGATTCTTGGTGGAGCCGGTGTGGATGTGCTTGCCGATCTCCAGCGCGATCACGCCGCCCATGCTGTGACCGACCAGCACCACATTGTCGATCCGCGCGGCCTCGGTGACCCGGATGATCAGATCGCTGATCACCTTGGTGTCGATACCGGTGTTGTCGTAGCGCACGGCCCACACCGAGCCCATCCGGTTCAGCGACGGCAGCGCGCGAGCCGTGGGGGTGGCGTCCAGCGCGCCGAGACCGACCAGGTCGAACACCGCGGTGTTGCGGGCATCGGGGGCGGGGGCCGCGACCGGCAGTACCGCGGGCTCGGTGCGCGCCAGCCGGGCCCGCTCCGGCGCGATGTCGACGGCGAGGTACTGAGCGAACACCACCAGCAGCAAGATCGGCGCCAAGGCCAGCCGCAGGAGCGCCTTCCGAGTGCGCCGCAACCGCACCCAGCCGTGCCCCACACCGGTTTCGGCCAGCCGGGCGCGCCGCCGCGCATCGTCGTAGTCCGCGACGGTGGTCGGGTGCCGGTCCTCCAGAAGCATCTCCATCCACTGTAGGACGGTCCCGGCCGCATGATCATCGGCAGCGGCCGGGGCGGTGGCCCGTTCCACACTCTCCGCCCGGCGGCTATCGCGTCCCGTCCGGGTCAGGCATCGAACGCGCGGCCGCTTCGTCTTCGGATGCGGAGAGGTCCGGGGTCAGTACAGATAGCGTGCGCGCCACTCCGGCTGGAACCAGGTCGGTGCGGCGGCGGCGAAACGCTGTGCGGGCCAGCGCCCGGCGCCCTCGGGGATGGCGCCGACCAGGCGCTGGCCGGTCACTTCCGGGAGGTCCGTGCGATTGCAGTCGGCGGCGAGATCCGGTGTGCCGGGCCAGGATCCGATCACCAGGCCCGCGCAGGGGACGCCCGCCGCGGCCAGCGCGCGGGTGGTCAGTTCGCTGTGGTTGAGGGTTCCCAGCCCGGCCGCGGCCACCACCAGCACGGGCGCCGCGAGCTTCTGGGCGAGGTCGAGGAGGGTGAATTCGCCGAGCCGGACGAGCACGCCGCCCGCACCCTCCACCAGCGTCAGGTCCGCGTCCGACAGCGAGTCGACAGCGGCGACGGTGTCCTCGAGCGTCAGCAACGGCTGTCCCGCGCGCCGGGCGGCGGTGTCGGGGGCCAGCGGGTCGGGGTAGCGAGCCAGCTCGAGCGTGCGATCGACCCCGGCCAGCCGCTCGATGTCGGACAGGTCGCCGAACTCGCCCGGCCGCACGCCTGTCTGCGCCGGTTTGCACACGGCGACCGACCGTCCGGCGGCCCGCGCGGCGGCGGCCGATGCCGCGGTCACCACCGTCTTGCCGACCTCCGTGGAGGTCCCGGTCACGATCAACACACCCACAGCCGTCTTACCTCCCGCTCATACCGGCAACGGTCCCCGCGCATCGGCCAGCACGGCGGCGAGAGTCGTTGCGATGAAATCCATTTCGGCGTCGTCCAGATCGGCGCGGGCGGTGAGCCGCAGCCGCGAGGTGCCCGCCGGGACCGACGGCGGCCGGAAGCAACCCACGCTCAGACCGCGAGCCCGGCACGCCTGCGCGGCGTCGTAGGCGAGCTGCGCCTCGCCGAGCACCACCGATACCACCGCCGAATCCGGCTGCGGCGCATCGGCCGTGCGCGCGATGGCGGTGGCGCGTTCCAGCACCCGGCCCGCCATCGCCGGGTCGCGGCGCAGCACGCGCAGCGCCGCCCGGGCCGCCCCGACCGCCGCGGGAGCGAGCCCGGTATCGAAGATGAAGGTGCGGGCCGCGTCGATCAGGTGCGCGCGGACCCGTTCGGCGGCCAGCACCACACCGCCTTGGGCGGCAAGGGCTTTCGACAGGGTCGCGGTGACGATCAGGTCCGGCTGCCCCGCCAGGCCGACCTCGTGCACCAGCCCGCGGCCGCCGTCGCCGCGCACGCCGATCCCGTGCGCCTCGTCGACGATCAGCACCGCGCCGTTCGCGCGGACCACGCGGTGCAGCTCGCGCAGAGGCGCCAGATCCCCGTCGGCGCTGAACACCGAGTCGGTCAGCACCACCGCCCGCTCCTCGGTGCGCGCGGACAGCAGCCGATCCACGGCGAGCACGTCGCGGTGCGGCGCGATTTCCACCCGGGCCCGCGAGAGCCGGCAGGCATCGACCAGCGAGGCGTGACTCCCCGCGTCCGACACCACCAGTGCGCCGCGCCCGGCCAGCGCCGTCACCACCCCGAGATTGGCGGCGTATCCGGAGGCGAACACCAGCCCCGACTCCGCCCCGGTGAATTCGGCCAACTCGTCCTCGAGCTGCTCGTGCGCCACGGTCGTGCCCGTGACCAGCCGCGATCCGGTGGACCCAGTCCCCCAGGTCCGCACCGCCTCGACCGCGCCCTCGATCACCTCGGGATGCCGCGACAACCCGAGATAGTCGTTCGACGCCAGATCGATCAGCCCGGTCCGTGGCGCCCGAGCCCGCAGCTCCCGCCGCAGCCCGGCCCGCACCCGCTCCCCGGCCCGCACATCAATCCAGCCCAACGGATCCACACTCACAGCCCAGCAGCATACTTGAACACCGTTCAGGAGCAAGAGGCGGCCGCGGCTAACACGGCGGCCGCGATCGCGGCCACGTCGTCGGGCGTGCTGATGAACGGCGGCATGGTGTAGATGAGGTTTCGGAAGGGGCGGAGCCAGACCCCGGATTCGACGGCGGCGTGGGTGGCCTTGCGCATGTCGACGGGGTGGTCGAGCTCCACGACGCCGATGGCGCCCAGGACGCGCGTCTCCACGACGCCCGGGACTTGTTGTGCCGCAGCAAGTCCCGCCGCGAGGCCCGCTTCGAGTCCGGCCACCTCGCCCTGCCAGTCCCGGGAGAGCAGCAGTTCGATCGAGGCGACCGCGACCGCGCAGGCGAGCGGATTGGCCATGAAGGTCGGGCCGTGCATCAGCCCGCCGTGCGCGGCGCTGACGGTCTCCGCGATCTCGGTGGTGCACAGCGCCGCGGCCAGCGTGAGATAGCCGCCGGTGATGGCCTTGCCGACACACAGCACGTCGGGCCGCACGTCCGCCCGGTCGGCGGCGAAAAGTGTTCCGGTGCGGCCGAATCCGGTGGCGATCTCGTCGAAGACGAGCAGCACGCCGTACTCGTCGCACAGCCGCCGCAGGTCGTTCAGATATCCCGGATGGTGAAAACGCATGCCGCCCGCGCCCTGCACGATCGGCTCCACGATCACCGCGGCCGTCTCGTCGGCGTGCGCCGCGAACAGCCGCTCCAGCTCCCGGACATATTCGGGCACATAGTCTTTCGGCGGCACGGGCGCGAAAATCTGCTCGGTGAGCACGTCGGTCCACAGCGAGTGCATGCCGCCGTCGGGGTCGCACACGCTCATCGGCGTGAACGTGTCGCCGTGATAGCCGCCGCGCCAGGTGAACAGCCGCCGCTTGCCCGGTCGCCCGCGCGCCCGCCAGTACTGCAGGCACATCTTCGCCGCGACCTCGACCGACACCGAACCGGAATCGCAGAGGAACACCTTGTCCAGGCCCGCGGGGGTGATCTCGACCAGCAATTGCGCCAGCCGCGCCGCCGGCTCGTGAGTGAGCCCCCCGAACATGACGTGGCTCATCCGCTGCGCCTGCGCGGTCAGTGCCGCGTCCAGCACCGGGTGCCGGTAGCCGTGCACCGCCGCCCACCACGAACTCATCCCGTCGATCAGCTCGCGGCCGTCGGCCAGCCGCAGGCGGGTACCGGCGGCGGACGCGACCACCAGCGGCTCGGTGCTCGCCGGGAATCCGCCGTACGGATGCCAGACGTGCGCGGCGTCGAGTGCGGTGATCTGGTCGGGTGTCAGGGCCACGGGATTCCTTCACGCCGGGAGCTTGAACGCCGTTCAAGTTACACGACGACCGGATCGTCTCGCCGAAAACCTTTCCCCGCAGCGCGGTCGACGTTAATCTTTGACTTTGTCAAAGGTTCGTGGCGGGCAAGCCACCGGAACACCGAAAGGCACAGGTCCATGAGCACCGCCACCACCGCGTCCGTGACCGCCGAGCACATCGCCGCGGTCCGCGAATTCAATCGCCGCTACACCCGCCTGATCGGTGTGCTGCACGAACACCTCGTGGACACGGATTTCTCGCTCACCGAGGCGCGAATCCTGTTCGAACTGGCCCATTTCGGCCCGGTCGAGGCGGTCGCGCTGCGGCAGGGGCTCGGGCTGGACCCCGGTTACCTCAGCCGCATCCTGTCCCGGTTCGAGGACGCCGGGCTGGTGTCGCGGCAGCGCTCCGAGACCGACGGGCGTCGCCAGCTGGTCCGGCTGACCGAGCACGGCGAGACGGCCTTCGCCGACCTCAACGAGCGCTCCAGCCGCGATGTCGCCGGTTTGCTCGGCTCCCGGGCCGCCCATGACCGCGATCGCCTGGTCAACGCGATGCGCACCATCGAACGCATTCTGGACGACCGGGCGGGCGCGCCGTTTCTCCTCCGCGATCCGCGGCCCGGCGATTACGGCTGGGTGATTCAGCGCAATGCCGCCCTGTACGCCGCCGAGTACGGCTGGAACGCCGACTACGAGACGCTGGTCGCGCGGATCGTCGCCGATTATCTGGAGACCCGCGAACCGCAGGCGGAGCGGGCCTGGATCGCCGACCAGGACGGCGAGCCGATCGGCTGCGTGTTCTGCGTCCGCGAGGACGACACCACCGCGCGGCTGCGCCTACTGCTGGTGGAACCGTCCGCGCGCGGCCTCGGCGTCGGCTCCGCCCTGGTGGACGAATGCCTGCGCTTCGCCACCGCGGCCGGCTACCGCAGCATGGTGCTGTGGACCAACGACGTCCTCGCCTCCGCCCGCCACATCTACGAACGCGCGGGCTTCGACCTCGTCGACACCGAACCCCACCACAGCTTCGGCAAGGATCTCACCGGCCAGACCTGGCGACGCGCCCTGCATTGACCCACACTCGGCTTCGGCCATCCGGCAGGGGCACTCACGTGCGTGAACCGGCGGCTCCTTCCGCGCCGCTCACCTCGCTCGGGGCGAACGCGGCGCCGGCGCGGACGAGCAGGCGGCGGAGGTCGGCGAGGCCGTCAGCTCCCAGGTGCTCGCCGAGGCGGTGCTCGATGGTGGCGAGGTGGCCCGCCGCGGTGGTCAGTGCGGCTCGGCCGGAGTTCGTGACGACCACCAGCCGGGCGCGACGGTCGGACCGATCGACGCGGCGTTCGACGTAGCCGCGGCGCTCCAGATGGGTGACGAGTTCGCCCATCGACTGCTGGGTCATACCCGCGGCCTCGGCGAGATCGCCGACGCGGGAACCGGCGGGATCCAGATAGCGAAAGACGGCGTAGTGCGCGGGGCGGAGGCTGTCGTCGAGCACCGCGCGCAGCGCGCCGTTCAGCTCTCCCTCCACCGCTCGGGCCAGCAGGGTGAGCTGCTTCAGCAGGCTGTCGCGCCCGCCGGGCGGCGGGGAAACCATTGACACAATAGGAAGGTTACCTTTATATCTGGATCATGGGAACCACGCTGACCTTCCGCAACGGCCACCGCGTCACGCTGGTCGAGGAAGGCGCCGACGAGCGCGGCGAGTACCTGCGCCTCGAGCATCACCTGCCCGCACCCGGGCGCGAGGCGGGCCCGCACTGGCACCCGGTCCTCGCCGAACACTGGACCGTGCGCCGGGGCCGCGTCCGGTTCCGCATCGACGGCACCGAAGTAATTGCCGCCCAGGGTGATTCGGCCACCGCACCGGCCGGTGCGGTGCACGAGTTCTGGACCGACGCCCCCGACACGGTCATCGATCACGAGATCCGGCCACCGCTGCGGCACTGGCAGATGTTCCGGCTGTGGCAGGCCCTCGACGCCGCCGGGAAAACCAGCGGCACCGGCGTTCCGCGCAACCCTCTGGCCCTGGCGCTGCTGTGGGATTACCAGGACGGCTATCTCGCGAACATCCCCGCCGGACTCCAGCGCCTCGTCCTCGGCGGCCTGGCCCGGCTGGCCCGCCGCATCGGCTACGAACGCCGCTGGCTGGCGGACTGAGCCCGGCCTGAGCGGACACTCATCCGCCCGACGCGGCAGAATTCGCCACCTCGAGTTCGAAAGTGCACGTGTAGGCCGGTCAGGTCGCCCTGGGGACCTCGCGGACCGGCACTCGAGCACCGCCCCGGACCGCGCTGCGATTAGGGTCGTGGGCATGGTTCAGCCCAACCCGCCCGGTGACGCGGCACCGCTGGGCGTGTGGCCCGGCACCGCGTACCCGCTGGGCGCCACCTACGACGGGGCCGGCACCAACTTCTCGGTGTTCTCCGAGGTGGCCGAGCGGGTGGAGCTGTGCCTGATCGACCGCGCGGGTACGGAGACCCGCATACCGCTGGAAGAGGTCGACGGCTACGTCTGGCACGCCTACGTGCCGACCGTCGCGCCCGGTCAGCGGTACGGGTTCCGCGTGCACGGGCCCTACGATCCCGGGCGCGGGCTGCGCTGCGACGCGAGCAAGCTGCTGCTCGATCCCTACGGAAAGGCCTTCGCCGGGGAGTTCGGCAACGACCCCGCCCTGTACACCCACGGCCGGGATTCCCTGGGGCACACCATGACCGGCGTCGTCATCAACCCGTTCTTCGACTGGGCCGACGACCGCGCGCCCCGCCGCCCCTACCACGAGACGGTGATCTACGAGGCCCACGTCAAGGGCATGACGTACACCCACCCGCAGGTGCCGCCGGAGGTGCGCGGCACCTACGCCGGGCTCGCCCATCCGGCGATCATCGAACATCTGAAGTCCCTGGGCGTCACCGCGCTCGAGCTGATGCCGGTGCACCAGTTCCTGCACGACCGGATTCTGCTCGACCGCGGCCTGCGAAACTACTGGGGCTACAACAGCTTCGGCTATCTCGCCCCGCATCACGAGTACGCCGCCGACCCCCGGGCCGGGGCCGCGGTCACCGAGTTCAAGGCCATGGTGCGGGCGCTGCACGCCGCGGACATCGAGGTCATCCTGGACGTGGTCTACAACCACACCGGCGAGGGCAACCATCTCGGCCCGACGATCTCCCTGCGCGGCATCGACAACGCGGCGTACTACCGCCTGCGCGAGGACGACCCCGAGCACTACATGGACTACACCGGCACGGGCAACAGCCTCAACGTCCGCCACCCCCACACGCTGCAGCTGATCATGGACTCGCTGCGGTACTGGATCCTCGAGATGCACGTCGACGGCTTCCGGTTCGACCTGGCGGCCACCCTGGCGCGCGAACTGCACGACGTCGACCGGCTGTCCACCTTCTTCGACCTGGTGCAGCAGGATCCGGTGGTGAGCCAGGTGAAGCTGATCGCCGAACCGTGGGACGTCGGCGAGGGCGGCTACCAGGTCGGCAACTTCCCGGGCCTGTGGACGGAATGGAACGGCCAGTACCGCGACACCGTGCGCGACTACTGGCGCGGGCAACCGGCCACCCTGGGCGAATTCGCCTCCCGTCTCACCGGCTCCTCCGACCTGTACGAGGCCACCGGCCGCCGCCCCGGCGCCAGCATCAACTTCGTGACCGCCCACGACGGATTCACACTGCGAGACCTGGTGTCCTACAACGACAAACACAACGAGGCCAACGGCGAGGACAATCGCGACGGCGAGAACCACAACCGGTCCTGGAACTGCGGCGTGGAGGGACCGACCGACGATCCGGAGGTCCTCGAGCTACGAGAACGTCAGAGCCGCAACATGATCGCGACGCTGGCGCTGTCGCAGGGCACGCCGATGCTGCTGCACGGCGACGAGCTGGGCCGCACCCAGCAGGGCAACAACAATGCCTACTGCCAGGACTCGCCGGTGTCGTGGATGGATTGGTCACTGGCGCACAAGAATTCGGAGCTGGTCGAGTTCACCGGCAACGCGATCGGCCTGCGCGCGGCGCACCCGGTGTTCCGGCGGCGGCGCTTCTTCGACGGCCGCCCCGCCCCCGGCGCCGACGCCGACATCGCCTGGTTCACCCCGGCCGGCGAGGAGATGACCGCCGCCGACTGGGAGTCCGGCTTCGCCCGCTCGCTGGCGGTGTTCCTGAACGGCGACGCCATCGCCGAGCCGGGACCGCGCGGTGAGCGCGTCCGCGACGACTCGTTCCTGCTGTGTTTCAATGCCCACGACGCCCCCATCGACTTCACCGTTCCCGGCCCGGACTACGGCGCCGAATGGTCGACCGCGCTCGACTGTTCGACACCCACCGGACTCTCCAGCGCCACCCATACCGCGGCGAGCACGGTCGAGGTGCCGACTCGCTGCCTGCTCGTGCTCCGCCGTACCGCATGATCGAAATCGAGATGACAGAATTCCCCGCCACTCCCGAACACCGCACCGGCCCGATCGCCCGCAACACCCCCGTGCGCAGCACCTACCGGCTGCAACTGCGCCCCGACACGCTGACCTTCGCCGATGCCCGCACCATCGCCGAATACCTACAGCAGCTGGGCATCTCGCACCTGTACCTGTCGCCGATCATGACCGCGATGCCGGGTTCGCCGCACGGGTACGACGTCACCGATCCGACCACGGTGTCCGCGGCGCTCGGCGGCCCGGGCGGGCTCAAAGCGCTGTCGGACGAGGTGCGCAGCCGGGGCATGGGGCTGATCGTGGATCTGGTGCCCAACCATGTCGGCGTCGGCGACCCGCGGCAGAATCCGTGGTGGCGGGATGTGCTGCGGAACGGCAAGAAGTCGCAGTTCGCGCACTGCTTCGACATCGACTGGAGCCCGAACAACGGCGCCGGCGGACGACTGGCGCTACCCGTGCTGCAGAGCGAGAACGATCCGGCCGCCCTCACCGTCGACCGCTCCGGCCCCGAACCCATGCTGGCGCTGCATGATCTGCGCTTCCCCATCGCCCCGGGCACCGACGGCGAGAACGCGCTGCGCATCCACGACAAGCAGCACTACCGCCTGGTCAGCTGGAAGGCCGGGATCTGCACCTATCGCCGCTTCTTCGCGGTGTCGAGCCTGGCGGCGCTGCGGCAGGAGGACCCGGCGGTCTTCGAGCTCACCCACCGCGAGCTGGCGGCCTGGTGTGAACACGATCTGGTGGACGGCGTCCGGGTCGATCATCCGGACGGATTGGCTTATCCCGCAGTGTATCTGGCCAAACTGCGGCGGCTGATCGGCCCGCACCGGCTGCTGCTGGTGGAGAAGGTGCTCTCCACCCGGGAGCCGCTGGACGCGACGCTGCCCATCGACGGCACCACCGGCTACGACGCGCTGGGCGAGCTGAGCGGGGTGCTGGTCGACCCGTCCGGCGAGCCGACGCTGACCGCGCTGTCGCGGCAGTACTGCGGGCACGGCAGCAACGGCGCGTGGTTCGGCAACAACGAGCACCGGATCAAGCGGGCCGTGGCCGAGCGGCTGCTGGTGCCGGAGGTGCGGCGCCTCGTCGCGGCGATCAAGCGCGACGCGGCGATCGGCGGCTTCGACGCGGCGGCGACCAGCGATCTGGCGCTGACCAACGCGACCGTCGAGGTGCTGTCGTTCATGCCGGTCTACCGCACCGACTACGCGCCGCTGGCGGGCATGGCGGGCAATATCGTCGCGAAGGTCGGCAAGCGCAATCGTGAACTCACCGTACCCCTGTCGGTGCTGGTGACGGCGTTGTCCGCGGGCGGGGAGGCCGCCGTGCGGTTCCATCAGGTGTGCGGGGCGGTGAACGCCAAAGCGGTCGAGGACACCATGTTCTACCAGGCGGCGCGGCTGGTCTCGCTGCAGGAGGTGGGCGGCAACCCCTCGCGCTTCGGTCATTCGCTGCTGGAGTTCCACCTGGCCAATACCGAGCGCGCCAACCGCTGGCCCGCGACGATGACCACGCTGTCCACCCACGACACCAAGCGCGGCGAGGACGTGCGGGCGCGGATCGGGGTGCTGTCGCAGTTCGCCGAGACCTGGGCGAAGGCGGTGGCGGCCTGGAACGAGATCACCCCGCCGCCCGACGGCGCGACGGCATTGTTCCTGTTGCAGAACATGTTCGGCGTCTGGCCCGCCGACGGCCGCCCGGCCGCCGCGGTCCCCGGGCTACGCGAGCGGCTACACCTGTTCGCGGAGAAGGCCGTTCGGGAGGCGGGAACCCAGTCCTCCTGGGAGGAACCGGATTCCGACTTCGAATCGCGGCTGCATCGCTGGGTGGACGCGGTGATCGACGGGCCGGTCGGCGCGGAACTCGACGCCCTGGTGGCCAAGCTGTCGCACCATGCCTGGTCGGACGCGCTGGCACAGAAGCTGCTGCAGCTGTGCGGGCCCGGGATCCCCGACATGTACCAGGGCTGCGAGCTGTGGGAGGACTCGCTGGTCGATCCCGACAACCGTCGGCCGGTCGACTTCGGGCATCGGCTGGCTATGCTGCAATCACTCACCGGCACACCGGAATTGGATTCCTCGGGCGCTGCCAAGATGTGGGTGGTCGCGTACGCGCTGTGGCTGCGCCGCGAGCGGCCGGACTGCTTCGTCGGCGGCACCTACACCCCGCTGTTCGCCACCGGCGACGGCGCCGACCACCTCGTCGCCTATGCCCGCGGGCGCGCGGGCGGTGCGCCGCAGGTGATCGTGGCGGCCACCCGGCACAGCGCGCGCCTGGCCGACACCGGCTGGGGCGACACCGTTTTGGACCTGCCCGAGGGCAACTGGACCGATCGCCTGACCGGCAACGCCTTCTCCGGCCGGGCGCGGCTGGAGAAGTTGTTCACGCGGTTGCCGGTGGCCCTGCTGGTGCGCTGATCGGCGGGCCGCCGCCGGGACGGGTCAGGCGCTGACCGGCTGTTCGAGTTCCGGGCGGGGGTCTTCCACCACGTTCTCCACCAGCTCGCTCGGCAGCGACCTGCCCTGCTCGCTCAATTCCTGTTGCCACCGTTCGAGATTCGGCGGGCGGTAGTCGTCGCAGACCTCGACCGTCGAGGACAGCGACACCTTCTTGTCGTCGGGCGCCGACAGGCGGCGCCAGAAGTCCGGGTAGTAGCGCTGGTTGCGCGGATTCACCAGCAGGCCCAGCAAATTCATGATCCGGTACGGGAGGGGCAGCGCGTTGTGCGGTCGCACCGCGTTGTCGAAGGCCGGCGTGCCCATCAGCTGCTCGAGCCGCTCGCGATCGAACTGCAGCCCTTGTGCGGCGGCCTCGTCCACCATCCAGCGCAGCGTGAGATCGGAAAGGCGGCAATCGGCATGGCCGCCACCGATATCGGTGTGGCCACCCTTGAACCACACCTGCTTCACCCGATCGGCACGCTGCTGCTCGACGCCCGCCTCGTCGGTGACCTCCCACAGGCAGGGCGCGAAGATGCGGCGGCGCTCGTCGATTGCCAGCGCCTGCCGGGCGCAGTGCACGTGCGGCGACAACCGCATGTCGTGGAAGCGGTACCGCCACGACGTCACCAGCGGCACGCCCATCGCGCCGACGGTGTCGAAGACGCCGACGAACTTGATCGGCACCGGATAGTGGCAGTGCTCCTCGCGGAAATCCACCCACTCCTGCGGATCCGGCTCGTCGAGATGCCGCTTGCGCTGCCGGTAGATGCGCAGCGCCTTCGGATACTGCTTACCGATCATGGCCTCGGGCTTGAGCAGGCCCAGCCGATGGATCATCCCGGTGAGGCTGCGGGCGGTGTAGGCGCCGCGGCTGAATCCGAAGACGAAGATCTCGTCGCCGGGCTCCCAGTTCAGCGCGACCTGCCAGTACATGGTGGACAGGTTCGCGTTCAGGCCGAGCCCGAACGCGCCGCCGAGCAGCTTGTCGGCCAGGTAGCCCTGCGAGCCGGGGCCGTCGGCGTAGAACACTCGCTGTCCCACATGTTCGCCGGTGTCCAGGGTGGTCCCCAGGCGCACCGACTCCGCGATCTTGACGACGTTACTGACCGCCGGATTGCTCTCGGATCCCCACGTGCCGTCGCAGCACACCACCAGACGTTTCATATCACGATCCTCCCGCCCCGTATTCCACGGATCTCGCGTAGCCGACTACTCGATTCATCGCCGCGGAGCCGCGCAAGCGTTAATAGTTCCCGCATATTCGTCTCATCGCGGGCACCGTTGCGCAAGTACGGTGCTGCCACCGCCTCGTGCGCCCGGTCCCGACATCGAATCTTCGGGCCACCGGTTGCCGACGGGCCGCCGACCGACGGATTCGCGGTGAACTCGGCGCGAACAACGGCGATCGGCGGGCCGAAGTAGGCTGCCGCCCAGCAGTTCTCGCACCGTGTGGGCGGCGACGACAGCCCACGCACCGGCGAGCAGCAGGTACAGGGCGACAGCGGATACGGCGAACAGTACAGCGCCGGTGTGGTGGTACAGCGCGGCGCAGCCGGTGACGCAGGTACCCACCGGGAACGTGAAACCCCACCAGGTCAGGTTGAATTCGAGCGCGCCGGCGCGCAGCGTGCGCACGGTGACAGCCAGGGCCAGCGCCAGCCACAGCATCGCGAAGCCCCACACGAGCACCCCGTAGCCGATCGAGAACACCAGCAGCCCTTCGGCTTCCAGGCGCGGCAGGGCGGCGGGCGCGGCATCGGCGAGCAGACCCGCGGCGGTGATCGATTGCCCCAGTGGGCCGAGCACGATCCACAGTGTGGGCACCGTGGCGGACGGTGGCGCACCGTAATGCACCAGCCGTGACCAGATCATGGTCGTCGTGATCAGTGCCGCGATCAGGCTCAGCCCGAACATGGCCAGGCACGCCAGCAGCAGGGTCAGCCGCCACTGCCCGGCGGGCGTGTGCGGTACCAGCAGTGCGCCGGTGGCGGCCGAGACCATCGGCGGCACCACCGGCATCAACCACCCGCCGAACGCCGCGTCCGGGGCGAGGCGATGCCGGGTGATCATGCGATAGGGCACGACGACCGCCGTCGCCAAGCCCAGCACCGTCCCCGCCGACCACAGCGCCGCATCGATCGCGACCGCCGCCGTCGCACCGATCACGTCCGCCCCGAGCAGCAGCGTGCCCGCGCCCACGGTCAGCAGGGCCATCGGGGGCGCACCGAGGAAGTGGGCCATGACCGGGTGATCCTGATGGCCGCGCAGGACGTCCGGATATCGCCGCCACTGCCACGCGAACGCCGCTGTCAGCACGATCAGCAGCACCGCCGCCACAGCCCACACCACCGTGGCCGCCTCCCGCAACCCCGGGAACCGCACCGGCAGGCTCGGCACCGCCGTGCCGACGATCGCGGTCCCCATCACCACCGCGAACCAGTTCGGGCCGAGTCCCCGCAGCGGCGACTCGTGCGCCACCCGGACCTCGGTGCGCTCCTGTGCCACCGCGGTCATCGGTACACCGCCCCGCCACTACCGAACTCTCGCCACCGTTGCATGCCTCCACCGTCCTCGGCCGCGCTCTCCCCCAGTAGTCACCTCGTCCCGATGGGTACATAGAACGGCCCTATGCCCATGGCGGGCTCATCGGCGGACGTCCCAGCCGACCGAGACCACCGCCATGGTCGCCGAGGTCGAGCAGCCGCAGCGCGTGCGGCACGTCCAGCGCCGGTTCATCGATGCGCTGCCGTGGGCCGGTGGCGCTCCGGACGGTGGCGGTCAGCCGCATACTTTCCGCGACCACATAGGCTCGCCCTATGCCGCTGTCGCCACGGGTCCCGGACCTGGCCGCGCTCGATCTGCTGCTGTCGGTGATCGAGCTGGGCAGTCTGGGTCGGGCGGCGCGGGCGCACGGGATCAGTCAGCCGTCGGCGTCGTCGCGGATCCGCTACCTGGAGAAGCTGGTGGGTGTGCCGGTGCTGGAGCGAACCACGCTGGGTTCGCGCCCGACGGCGGCGGGCGCGCTCATCGCGGAATGGGCGCGCGGGGTGGTCGACGCCGCTGCCCGGCTGGATGCGGGGATCGATACCCTTCGCGCGCAACGGGATTCGCGGTTGCGGGTGGCCGCCAGCCAGACCGTGGCGGAGTATCTGTTCCCCGGCTGGCTGACCAGGATGCGCGCCGCCGCGCCGGATACCACCATCGCGCTGGAGTCCGGGAATTCCACCGAGGTGGGCGCGGCGGTGCTGGACGGCCGCGCGGGAATCGGTTTCGTCGAGAGCCCGCGCGCCGCCCGCGGTCTGCAGAGTCATCCCGTGGCACGCGATCACCTGGTGGCCGTCGTGCCCCCGGACCACCCCTGGGCCCGGCGCGGCTCGGTGACACTGCGCGAACTCGCCGCCACACCGCTCATCCAGCGCGAATCCGGATCGGGCACGCGGACCTGGTTCGAGCGCGCGGTCACCGCGGCCGTCCCCGGCGTGCGACCGGCGGTCGCACTCGAGCTCTCCTCCACGACCGCCATCAAGTCCGCCGTCGCCTCGGGCCTGGCCCCGGCGGTCCTCAGCTCACTGGCCGTCGCCGGTGAGGTAGACGCCGGGACGCTGGCCTCCCCGCGGATCACCGATGCCGATCTCACCCGCACGCTCCGCGCGGTCTGGCCCGCCGCCCAGCAGCTGACCGGGCCCGCGCGCACCCTCTACGCCATCGCCCGACAGCGGTGATCAGCCTTGCGTCACAACGGTTCTCAGCCCTCGTAAGGCCGGACGGTGAAGTGGAGTTCGCCGGGCTCGGGGACATGAGCCGCGCCGACGGTGACGGTGCCGACGAAGTCGCCGTAGCCCGGGGAGAAGATCGCCGAGCGGCCGTCGTTGCTCCAGAACCCGGGACCGTTGGCGCGGTGCGTCTTGGTGCCGGTTTCCCCGGTGGCGACATTGCGCCAGTTCAGGGTGACGTCGAGGGAGCAGCTGCCGACCCCGATCAGGGTGACCGCGGCGGTGAATCCCGCGGCGCCGGGATAGGCGTTGCCGTTCACCGAGGAGTCGACGATCGCGCCGCAGGGGCCGTTCGCCAGCGAATACACCCTGGTGAACTGGCCGCCGTTGGTATCGGCGGATGCCGGTGCGGCGGTGGCGATCACGGAGGCCCCGGCGACCAGGGCCGCCGCGGCGAGTGCTGTTGTAGATCCAATCGAACGCATCAAAACCCCCAGGGGTGGACGGTGACCATCACGGATCCGATGCCAAGCGACGCTACCAGTCCGGTGCGACACGGACTCGGCGCTACCACATGGGCATTCGCGAGGACCGGCCCCGGGTCGGTCAAAACCTGTCGGAGGCAAGGCATAATCTCATGCCGTGTCAGCCTCGGGATTCGTTCACCTCCACAATCACACCGAGTACTCGATGCTCGACGGCGCGGCCAAGATCACGCCCCTGTTCAAGGAGGCGGAGCGGCTGGGCATGACCGCGGTCGGCATGACCGACCACGGCAACATGTACGGCGCCTCGGAGTTCTACAACTCGGCCAGGAAGCAGGGCATCAAGCCGATCATCGGCATCGAGGCCTACATCGCGCCCGCGTCCCGCTTCCAGACCAAGCGCGTCCAGTGGGGTGACCCGAGCCAGAAGAGCGACGACGTCTCCGGTTCGGGCGCCTACACGCACATGACGATGGTCGCCGAGAACGCGACCGGCCTGCGCAACCTGTTCAAGCTGTCGTCGCTGGCCTCCATCGAGGGCCAGCTCGGCAAGTGGGCGCGCATGGACGAGGAGATCATCGCCCAGTACGCCGAGGGCATCATCGCCACCACCGGCTGCCCGTCCGGCGAGGTGCAGACCCGGCTGCGCCTGGGCCACGAGCGCGAGGCGCTGGAGGCCGCCGCCAAATGGCAGGAGATCTTCGGCAAGGAGAATTTCTTCCTCGAGGTGATGGACCACGGCCTGTCCATCGAACGCCGGGTCCGCGAGGGGCTGCTCGAGGTCGGCCGCAAGCTCGGCATCCCGCCGCTGGCCACCAACGACTGCCACTACGTGCACGAGTCGGACTCGGGCAACCACGAAGCGCTGCTGTGTATTCAGACCGGTAAGACGCTGTCGGATCCGACCCGCTTCAAGTTCGACGGCAGCGGCTACTACCTGAAGTCCGCCGAGGAGATGCGCGCCATCTGGGACGCCGATGTGCCCGGCGCCTGCGACAACACCGTCCTCATCGGCGAGCGCGTGCAGTCCTACGAGGAGGTCTGGACCCACCGCGACCGGATGCCCCTCTTCCCGGTCCCCGCGGGCGAGGATCAGGCCAGCTGGCTGCGCAAGGAGGTGATGCGCGGGCTGGAGTGGCGCTTCCCGAACGGCGTGAGCCAGGAGTACATCGACCGCGCCGAATTCGAGCTGAACGTCATCATCCAGATGGGTTTCCCGGCGTACTTCCTGGTCGTCGGCGACCTGATCAACCACGCCCGCGAGGTCGGCATCCGCGTCGGCCCGGGCCGTGGTTCCGCGGCCGGTTCGCTGGTCGCCTTCGCCATGGGCATCACGAACCTGGACCCGATTCCGCACGGTCTGCTGTTCGAGCGGTTCCTCAATCCCGAGCGCGTCTCGATGCCCGATATCGATATCGACTTCGACGATCGCCGCCGCGGTGAGATGGTCCGCTACGCCACCGACAAGTGGGGCACCGACAAGGTCGCCCAGGTGATCACCTTCGGCACCATTAAGACCAAAGCGGCGCTGAAGGATTCGGCCCGCGTGCAGTTCGGCCAGCCCGGCTTCGCGATCGCCGATCAGATCTCCAAGGCGCTGCCGCCGCCGATCATGGCCAAGGACATTCCGCTGTCGGGGATCATGGATCCCGAGCACGAGCGGTACAAGGAGGCCACCGAGGTCCGGGAGCTGATCAACACCAACCCGGATGTCAACAAGATCTACGAGACCGCCCGCGGCCTCGAGGGTCTGATCCGCAACGCCGGCGTGCACGCCTGCGCGGTCATCATGTCCTCCGAGCCGCTGATGGACGCGATCCCGGTCTGGAAGCGGGCCCAGGACGGCGCCATCATCACCGGCTGGGACTACCCGTCGTGCGAGGCCATCGGCCTGCTGAAGATGGACTTCCTGGGCCTGCGCAACCTCACCGTGATCGGTGACTGCCTGGAGAACATCAAGTCCAATCGCGGCATCGATCTGGATCTGGAGAATCTGCCGCTGGAGGACGTGCCGACCTACGAGTTGCTGGCCCGCGGCGACACCCTCGGCGTATTCCAGCTCGACGGCGGCGCCATGCGCGACCTGCTGCGGCGCATGCAGCCCACCGGCTTCGAGGACATCGTCGCCGTGCTCGCGCTGTATCGCCCCGGCCCGATGGGCATGAACGCCCACAACGACTACGCCGACCGCAAGAACGGGCGGCAAGAGGTCAAACCCATCCATCCGGAGCTCGAGGAGCCCCTGAAGGACATCCTGCGCGACACGTTCGGCCTGATCGTGTACCAGGAGCAGATCATGCAGATCGCGCAGAAGGTGGCCGGGTACTCGCTCGGCCGAGCGGATATTCTGCGCCGCGCCATGGGCAAGAAGAAGGCCGAGGTGCTCGAGGCCGAGTTCGAGGGCTTCGAGAAAGGCATGCAGGACAACGGGTATTCCAAGGCGGCCATCAAGGCGCTGTGGGACACCATCCTCCCGTTCGCCGGATACGCGTTCAACAAGTCGCACGCCGCCGGCTACGGCCTGGTGTCGTTCTGGACCGCGTACCTGAAGGCCAACTTCAAGGCCGAATACATGGCGGCGCTGCTCACCTCCGTCGGCGACGACAAGGACAAGGCCGCGGTGTACCTGGCCGACTGCCGCCGCCTGAACATCCAGGTGCTGCCGCCCGACGTCAACGAGTCCGAGCACAACTTCGCCTCGGTGGGCAACGACATCCGCTTCGGCATGGGCGCGGTCCGCAACGTCGGCGCGAACGTGGTGGCGTCCATCATCGCCGCGCGCAAGGAGAAGTCGAAGTTCACCGACTTCTCCGACTACCTCAACAAGATCGACACCGTCGCCTGCACCAAGAAGGTCACCGAATCCCTCATCAAGGCAGGGGCTTTCGACTCGCTCGGGCATCCGCGCAAGGGCCTGATGCTGGTGCACTCCGACGCCATCGACTCGGTGATGGCCACCAAGAAGGCCGAGGCGATCGGCCAGTTCGACCTGTTCGGCGGCCTCGACGACGGCGACGACAGCGTGTCCTCGGTCTTCGACGTGAAGGTGCCCGACGAGGAATGGGACACCAAGCACAAGCTCGCCCTGGAACGAGAAATGCTGGGCCTCTACGTGTCCGGGCATCCGCTCGACGGCGTCGCCCACGTGCTCGCCGCCCAGGCCGACACCCCGATCCCGGCCATCCTCGAAGGCGATGTGAAGGACGGCGCGCAGGTCACCATCGGCGGCATCCTCGCCTCGGTCACCCGGCGCATCAACAAGAACGGAATGCCCTGGGCCTCAGCGCAATTGGAGGATCTCACCGGTGGCATCGAGGTGCTGTTCTTCCCGCAGTCCTACTCGGTGTACGGCATGGACGTCGTCGAGGACGCCGTGGTGCTGGTGAAGGCCCGCGTCTCGGCCCGCGACGACCGCGTCTCACTGATCGCCAACGACCTGGCCGTGCCCGACCTGTCCTCGATCGGCGTGGAGAAGCCGCTGTCGGTCACCATCCCGACCCGGCTGTGCACCCCCGACAAGATCACCGCCCTCAAACGAGTCCTCACCAGCCACCCCGGCACGGCCAACGTCCACATCCGCCACGTCGGCTCCCGCGAGAAGACGACAATGCTCAAGGTCGCCGACAACCTGCGGGTATCCCCGTCGTCGGCGTTGATGGGCGACCTGAAGGCGCTACTCGGGCCGGGGTGCCTGGCGAGCTAGGGGGCGGCGGCTCGCTACTGCTCGTTCGGATCCTCGTCGCGGAGGATCGCTCGCCCCTCCTCCGCATGCGACCGCATCAAAGCCGCGATCTGCGAACGCAACCCGTACGGCCACTCATCGCTCGCGACCTGCTCCAGTAGCCACTCGGTGTCGTGTACGTCGAGGCGCGCGACCGCGAACATTACGACGTCGTCGTCGAAGTATTCCGGATTCCGGTCCGGCGTCAGTTCGCCGCGCAGGTATGCGGTGACGACTCGACGCGCACGATCGATCTGCTCCGTGTCTACCAAGACAATCCTATTCTCGTCGAAGCCTTACCATCTATTTCGATGTGGTCTGCGAGGATCCACTCCGGCCCGATCCATGGCTTCCAGCGCATTGTCTCGGAAGGCGGTGAAGTCACCGCCTTGCGCCCGTGTGGCGCGCAGCGCCTCGAATAGCGGATTCGCCCGCGCGATACCGAAACTGGAACCGCCCATACCCGCAGACGGCTCCGCACCAAAGCCTACGCCCGGCAGCACCTGATAAGTCATAGCAGGAACCTCCCACATGAACGCATCCGGGTTTCTGGCCTGGTATTCCGCCAGCCAGGCCACCACTCGCTGCGCCGTTTCGTCGCCGGACGTGTAGATCACCAGGCCGTCCGGGCGCGCGGCGGCCGCACCCTCGACCTTCGCGCTGTAGATGCCGGGGAACGCGCGCGGGTTGTCCACGATCTCACGCACGATGTCATGCATCAATCCCGCTGCCGCATCTGCTCGCGGATTGACATATACCCGGCCGTCGACATGCTCGGCATCCACGCTCGCGTTCTCACGTTGATAATGCACGAAATGAATATCCGCCGGATTGAATTCTCCGACATTTCCTGCGAAGAAGGGCGGCCATTTTCCACCACGCATCTGAGCTACGCCGACCCGGGCGTCGGGCGTCCGGCCCGCGAAGATCTGTGCGAGATCTTGTATATGGCCGCGCGGGTCCGAAAAGTAATTCGGAACATCGGAACCTGCGTACATCGAATAGACGTCCCTCGGGCTGCCGATGTCGTCGCGGTTGTCCCACAGCTGCCGCATGAATCCCTCGAGGTTCTCCCTCGCGAGATTCGGAGGCGGGTCGTAACCGTTCTGGCGATACGATTCTTCGCGAATCGCGAGCAGGTCTTCGAACGGCGTATTCGAATCCATGAGCTGCCGCAGCTCGTCCAGCGAACGAGGCTGCTCGAACATGTCCGGGAACTCGCTCAGCACGCGATCGGCAGTTTCCGGACTCAACGTACCGGAATATTCGTCGAATGCCGGCGGCCGGTTCGGCGCGACCACGCGCTCCGGCGGGTAAGGATCAGTCGGATCCGGTCCGTGCTCGGGCTGCGGGACTCGCCCAGGCCCGGTCGTCCCATCGTCCTCGGTCTCGGGTACCCGTCGCGGTTACACCTGGGGTTGTTCCCTGGGGTCTTACTTGGGGTCGGGTCGGGGGTGTTACGAGGGGACGGGTGGGGGGGAGTTCGACGGGCAGCGGCGGCTACCTACAGATCACCCCGGCCGGTGAGGTGCTGCGGGTCTCGCGCGCGAATCGCTGAGCCCGAAAATTTCTTCCCTGTCCGGGAATGGATGCCGCCTGCCGCTCGTTGAGCAGGGCAATGCAAGGT
>NZ_JARWOP010000381.1 GCF_029868745.1 Nocardia wallacei
CCCCCCCCCCCCAACACCCCCGCCCCCGGCCCCGCCCCCCGGCGGGGGGCTCGCCGCCCGCGCCGGGGGGCGGGGGCCCCCCCCCCCCCCCCCCCCCCGCGCGTTGTCCCGCGCTCAGTCGTCGTCGCGATCGTGGCTCAGTACCGCGCCGGAGCCCGCGTCCACGCGCACCTCGTAGTCGATGCCGTCGGTGCCGCGCACATCCACCTCCCACACCGTCACGTTGCGGTCGGTGTCCAGTTCGGCGGACTGCACCGTGCCGCCGGGCACCGCCTCGACGGCCTTGGCGGTCGCCTGCTCCCGCGTGACCGCCGGATTCCCTTGCGTGTGAGCCTGATCCGGGCGCACGGCGGCGGCCGCGGTGCCGCCCGAACCGAACGATGTCAGCACCACACCGCCCCCGATGACCGCGACGGCGACAGCGCCGACGAGCATCCAGCGCAGACCGTGCATGATCCGGCGAAGAAAGAGTTCCATGGTCGAACCTCCTGGGGCGGTGATGATCTCCAACGTGGCCCTCACCCTCCCAACCCGGCCCTGAAGCCAACCTGAACGGACCTGAAACCGCCTTCAGGATGCATCTGTCAGGCTAGGAGCCATGCGTTTGCTGATCGTGGAGGATGAGAAGCGTCTCGCCGATACCCTCGCCAAGGGCCTGGAGGCGGAAGGCTTCGCCGTGGATGTCGCCTACGACGGCACCGACGGCCTGCATCTGGCCACCACCGGCGCCCACGATGTGATCATCCTCGACATCATGCTGCCCGGCCGCAACGGCTATCAGGTCTGCGCCGCTCTCCGTGCGGCGGGCCACGAGACGCCGGTGCTGATGCTGACCGCGAAGGACGGCGAGTACGACGAGGCCGAGGGCCTGGACACCGGCGCCGACGACTATCTCCGGAAACCGTTCTCCTACGTGGTGCTGCTGGCCCGCATCCGGGCCCTGCTGCGCCGGCGCACCCGCGGCGGCGTGCCGGTGCTGAACGTCGGCGATCTGAGTCTGGACCCCAACACGCACCGCTGCTGCCGCGGCGCGGAGGAGGTGGTGCTCACCGCCAAGGAGTTCGCGGTGCTCGAGCAGCTCGCGGTGCGCGCCGGTGAGATCGTGTCGAAAGCCGAAATCCTGGAACATGTCTGGGATTTCGCCTACGACGGCGACCCGAACATCGTCGAGGTGTACATCAGCACGTTGCGCCGCAAGATCGACGCGCCGTTCGGCCGGCGGTCGATCACCACCGTGCGCGGCGCGGGCTACCGCTTGGTGGCCGATCGTGCCTGAGTTACGACGCGTGCCGGGTTGGTCGGTCCTGCGGCGGCGACCGCGGTGGTTGAGTTCGGTCCGCGCGCGCACCACGGCGGCCGCCACCGCGGTCGTCGCGGTCGGGCTGGTCGCCGCGGGCGCGGCCGTGCTGGCGGTGTTGCGGCACAACCTGATCGACAGCGCGAGTCTGCAGGCGGAGATGACCGCACGCAACGTCGAGGCGCAACTCGTCCGCGGCGCCGATCCGGCGCAACTCAAGCTGCCCGACGCGGACAATCAACCGGTGCAGGTGGTTTCGGCCGACGGTCAGGTGCTGGCCGCCGAGGACGACAAGCTGCGCGGCGAGCCGTCGATGGCCACCGGCTTCTCCGGCGCCGCGGAGGACGCCGAGGA
Source organism: Nocardia wallacei (assembly GCF_029868745.1). Taxonomy (GTDB): domain Bacteria; phylum Actinomycetota; class Actinomycetes; order Mycobacteriales; family Mycobacteriaceae; genus Nocardia; species Nocardia wallacei_B. Next base: position 1,652 of record NZ_JARWOP010000381.1, read on the forward strand.
GGAAGACGACGATGACGACGACGAGCAGCAGGGCGACAAGCCCGGCACCGCGGAGCTGGTGAACTCCTCCTCGGCGAAGGCGCTCGAGCTGCGGAACATGCGGCTCCCGATCGCCGACGACGAGACCGGCAGCCACGACTTCCGGGTCGCCGCCCTGCCCGCGACCGCGTCGGGGCAGCCCGTCACGATCTATGCCGGTGCGTCGCTCGCGACCGCCGACAAGGCCGTCTCCGGCGCCCGCAATGCCATGCTGCTCGGCCTGCCGCCCTTACTCGTGCTGGTCGGTGGCGTCACCTGGCTGGTCACCCGTCGCGCGCTGCGCCCGGTGGAGGCGATCCGCCGCGAACTCGCCGAAATCATGGGTGGTGACCTGACCCGCCGTGTCCCCGAACCGGATTCGCACGACGAGATCGCCCGGCTGGCGGCGACGACCAACGCCACCCTCGCCGCCCTGGAGCAGTCCTCGGAACGTCAGCGCCGGTTCGTCGCCGACGCCGCGCACGAGTTGCGCAGTCCCATCGCCAGCCTGCGCACCCAGCTCGAGGTCGCCCAGGCGCATCCGCACCTGCTCGAGGTGGACGGGTTGATCGCCGACTCGGTGCGGCTCGAACATCTCGCCGCGGACCTACTGCTGCTGGCCCGCCTGGACGCCGGCGAGCGGCCCCGCCGCGAGCCGGTGGACCTGGCGGAGCTGGTGCGAGAGGAACTCGCACACCGCGCCGCGGACGCGCATCCGGTGCTGGCCGACCTGCCCGATCTCCCCGCGCCCCTGCTCGGCAGCCGCATCCAGATCGCTCGCGTGCTGGGCAACCTCGTCGACAACGCGCAGCGTCACGCGGCCACCGCCGTACGGGTCACCGTGCGCCGGACGGGCGGCACGGTGGCGCTGGAGGTCAGCGACGACGGGCGCGGCATCGCGCCCGCCGACCGCGAGCGCGTGTTCCAGCGCTTCGTCCGGCTCGACGATGCGCGCAGCCGCGACGAGGGCGGTGCGGGCCTGGGGCTCGCCATCGTGCGCGATGTGGTCGACCGCCACGGTGGCGAGATCCGGGTGGACGACGGCCCCGCGGGCGGCGCGCGCTTCACCGTGGTGTTCCCCGCCGCGCCGTAGGCGGCCGCCGCGAACTCAGTTGGGCTGCGCCGCATCCACCTTCAGCGTGATCGGGGTGTCCGCCGATACCGAGGTACCCGCGGCGGGTGACTGGTCGGTGATCGTCCAGGCGGTGGTGTGGCTGGACGAATCGTTCATCACGTCCCGCCCGTCGGCCGCGGTGATGGAGCTGATCGCGAAGCACAGGCCCGCGCCGACGACGGTCTCGCCGAGTTGCTTGCCGCGGAAGTCGGGCACCGCCTGCGGCCACGACTGCTCGTTGCAGGGTTTGGCCGCGGGCTGCGCCGCACCGCTCGATGTGGTGGCCGGGGTGGACCCACCGGCCGTCGTGTCCTGCCCGCCGTCCGAGGACCCGCACGCCCCGCAGGCGAGCGCGACGGTCAGGGTGAACACGGATATCGCGATGCGACGCATACGTTTTCCTCTACGTCCACGGACCGGTGCCCGGCCCTCGAGTTGCGTCACGCACCCTAATAGGGGCGGCCGCCACGGCCCGCAGGGGGTAGGAGGAATCATCGCCTGCCGCGGCCGGGCCCGGGGGCCCGGCGCGCAGTGCGTTGGTCGGCGGACCTACGCGGCCGACGGTCGATGCCGGGCGGTGAGGTCCGAGGGCCGCAGCACATCTCGGACCCCACCCGATCGGCGGTGCGATAGACCGCGAGCCGGTGGATTCGTAAGATCCGCCCGCCGAGAATTGTGCCTCCGAAACTTCCGCCCGGCAGTGGTTTTCGCTGTTACGACCTGATGAAAATCCGATAGCGGCATGTTGCGCACCGTGTTCCTTCCGCCACCCGCGACGCTCGATACCCCCGGTGATCGCGGCCACAACCGTGCCGAAACAGTGAAATCCGCCATGGGCGACATCCGAGACAATTCGCTCGCATTCGGACAGAACTCCCGAAAACAATTGCGGCAGAACGTATCAGCGGGACATCCCACGGTATTCGGGCGCCGCCGGCGACCCACACTGCCGGTTGCCGGGCGATTGCGGCGCGACCTACCGTGAATGCGCTGATTACCGAAGAATGGAGAGATTTCCGTGCCGATCATCGACCTCGGGTCGTCCGCCCTGAACCTGGCCAACGTCGTCACCTCGATCGCCGCCAACGTCACCTATATCCTGCAGGCCTGGGGTCTGGCCTAGTTCCGCCCCGCGCGTTTGCCGGGTATTCGTCGCAGCATCCCCGCGGGCCGCTATCCTGGACGCGGGGCCAACGGCACGGGAGGGGATGTTGAATGCCAAGTCTTTCCGCGCGTTTGCAGGACATGATCATTATCGCGAGCCAGTGCGACACCACGGCGGAGGCCGTGGAACTGGCGGAAGTACTGGATCGGCTGGTGCGTGAATTCCGCGTCGGTGTGGACACCGGCGAGGACCGCGTCCGGCTGGTCAGGCTGTGCGCCGAGGCGGGTGTGGCGGTGCGCGACGCCCTGTCACGCACCGGTCCCGCCGACTACGACGAGCCGGAACCACCGCCGCAACCCGCGCGGGTCTCCGAAGAGGAGCCCGTGATCAGTATCGATGGTCCGTTCGGGCTGTCGCCGCAGCGGGTCCGGCTGCAATCCCGCGACGCGGCGTACGACCGCCGCCCGCGGTGACGATCAGCCGAGCAGGTACTGTTCCAGGTGCTCACGCTCGGTCTCCAGCTCGGATATGGCGCTCTTGACCACATCACCGATGCTGACGATGCCGACCATCCGGCCGTCGCGCAGCACCGGCAGATGCCGGATCCGATGATCGGTCATCGTGGTGCGCAGCGTCTCGACGCGGTCGTCGGGCGAGCAGGTGTGCACCACCGTCGTCATGATCTCGGTGACCGGCCGGTCGAGCAGGTCCGGCCCCACCGCGTGCAGGCGGCGGACGATATCTCGCTCGGAGACGATGCCGTCCAGCGCGACGCCGTCCGCCGACACCACCACCGCGCCCACATTCCGCTCGGCCAGCACCGCGAGCAACTCTCGCACCGGCGTCCGCGGTGCGATCGTGACCACGTCGGTCCCCTTCTTGCGCAGGATCTCGGAAATTCGCATAGGTTGCCACCATCCGTTCTTGCCCTTCGGTGCTTCTCAGGATCTCGCGTTTCGGCCGTGACGACCAGCAAAGATTCCGCGCGGGACGATCAACCGGACGGTCAGGTCCCCCGACGCGACCCACCGCAGTCGGCGAACCTGCCCCGGCGCCGGGCACCGCGGACGTAGCATGCGAAAGGTGGCCGATGCGAACCGTCCCGCCGTGCTGCGGGTGCTCGTGTATTCGAGCGAATCCGACACCCGCCGCCAGGTGATGCTGGCGCTGGGCAAACATCCCCATCCCGAGCTGCCGCCGATCGAGTACGTCGAGGTGGCGACCGCGCCCGTACTCGTCCAGCACATGGATGCCGGCGGTATCGACCTGGCGATCCTCGACGGTGAGGCGGCGCCGACCGGCGGGATGGGCCTGGCCAAGCAACTCAAGGACGAACTCGACAGTTGTCCGCCGATCGTGGTGCTCACCGGCCGCGCCGACGACGCCTGGCTCGCGAACTGGTCCCGCGCCGAGGCCGCGGTGCCGCACCCGATCGACCCGTTCCAACTCACCGAGGCGGTGACGGGTCTCCTGCGCAGCCGCTCGGCGGCCTGACGGACGACTCAGCTTCCCCGCGGCGCTTTCCCGAGGGCGGCCGCCGCTGCCGCGACGATCACCAGCCCCGTGCCGAGCCACAGCGCAGCAGCCGGACCTCCACCGTCGACGGCACGGCCCCCGCCGAGCGCGCCGACCGCGATGGCGGCATTGAACACCGCGACGAGGATTGCCGAGGCGGCCTCACGGGCGCCGGGCGCCGCCATCAAGGTCCACGACTGCGTGCTCACCGAGACGCCGCCATAGGCGACACCCCACACCAGCAGCAGCAGCGCGCCCGCCCACACCGGTGAGCCGCCCGCACACGCCAGCACGGCCATCGCGGCGGCCAGTCCCGCGCAGATGATCAGCACAGCGCGCCGCGGTGCACGCGATGCAATCCTGCCGAACAGGAAAGTACCCAGTACACCGGCGATTCCGTAGCCGAGCAGTAGCGCGCTCACCGTGGCGGCGTCGGCGTGCGTCCGCTGTTCGAGCACCGGCCGGATATAGGTGTAGGCGGCGAAATGACCGGCGACGAGCAACGCCACCACGATCATGCCGGTGCGCAAGCGGGTGTCGGCCAGCAGCCGCGGCAGTTCGGTCAGTGAGACGCCCCGCTCGGGCGGCAGCGCGGGCAGGATCGCGGCCGCTGTCACGGCGACCAGCAGTGCCAGGACCGCGGCCGCGGCGAAGGCCGACCGCCAGCCCGCGAGCGCCCCGAGATACGTGCCTGCCGGGACGCCCAGCACCGAGGCGACGGCGATCCCGCTGAAGATCACCGAGGTGGCCGCCCCGACCGATCGCGGCGGCACCAGCCGCACCCCGAGACTGCCCGAGATCGCCCATACCCCGCCCATGCCGACGCCGACCAGCACCCGGCCCGCCACCAGCACCGCGAAATTCGGGGCCACCGCGCACAGCAGATTGCCCGCCGCCACCACGAGCAGCAGCACCGGCAGGGATCGCCGTCGATCGATCCGGCCCAGCGCCGCCATCAGCAACGGCGCGGTCATCGCCAGCAGTCCGGTGATCGTCAGCGCGAGTCCGGCCAGTCCGCCGGAGACGCGCAGCGCCTCGCTCATCGGCGTGAGCAGGCCGACGGGGAGCATCTCCGAGGTCACTACGGTGAAGGTGCCCACCGCCACCACCGCCACCGCGGTCCACCGGCGCGACGAAAGATGATGCGGTGCAGCGCTTTCCGTATCGATCGTATCGATTTCCGTCATAGCACCAGCCAACCGGCCGCATCCGCGCGGAACAACGGCGATGTGCTCATCCTTCTATTAGCCGGACTCATCGACCGAGGGAGAGGCGCTCGACGGCATGGACCTGCGCGAACTGGAGGCCTTCCTGGCCGTGGCCGAGGAACTGCACTTCGGCCGGGCCGGGGCCCGGCTGTACGTGTCACAGAGCCGGGTGTCGCAGCTGCTGCGGTCGCTGGAGCACCGCATCGGCGGGCGGCTGGTCGAGCGCACCAGCCGCCGGGTGAGCCTCACTCCGCTGGGGCGGCAACTGTTTCCGGAGTTGCGCACCGCCTACGACCGATTGCGCGCCACCCTCGATTCGGCCTGCGCGACGGCGCAGGGCGTGCGCGGTGTGCTGCGGGTCGGATTCCAGGGCAGCGCGGACGAACGAATCCTGGCCGCCCTCGCCACGTTCCGGGACACGCACGCCGAATGCACCGTCGAGTTGGTGGAGATTCCGTACGCCGATCCGTTCGGTCCGGTGCGACGCCACGAGGTGGACACCGCTCTCGCGCTGCTGCCGATCGCCGAGGCCGATCTCGTCGTCGGGCCGGTGCTGCCGGCCCGGCCGCAGGTGCTCGTGCTTCCCGTCGCGCACCCGCTCGCGTCGCGGGAGACCCTGGCCGCCGCGGAACTCGCCGAGTGCCCGCTGATCGGGATCGCCGACACCGCGCCGCGGTACTGGCGCGACGCCCACGCCCCGCGCCGCACACCCGACGGCCGCGAGATACCCGCCGGGCCCGCGGTATTCACGACCCAGGAGGCGATCGCCGCCGTGGCGGCCGGGCGCGGCGGACTGTTGCTGTGCGACACCACGGCGGCCTACCATCGGCGGCCGGACCTCACCTGTGTTCCGGTGCACGGCATCCCGGACTCCCGGGTCGCGCTGATTTGGCATCGCGATCGAGACAGCGGACGCGTGCACGCTTTCGCGCGCGCTCTCGCTGTCACCTGACGGCCTCATTCTGCCGGTTCAGTCATAAGTGCCAGTTCCGAATTCGATCAAAGAGCGCCCGCAAACGGCACGCATTCAGAAAGATCAGTTGTAGGCTGTGCCCAAGCTCACACCAGTGCGGGCGTCGATATGAGCCCCGTTCGTCCGGTTCTCCCCTATCGTCCGCACCCCGCTGAGCCATGCCCTGGGGCGCGACTGGCCCGGCAGACGACGATGTCAGCCCGCCTCGGCAACTGCCGGCTGTGTCCGCAAGGGAAGGGGTAGTGCAGTTGTGAACACCGAGGTACCAACCCTTGTGCTGGGCGCGATCGCGGCGGCGTTCGCGGTCATCTCCGTCCTGCTGGCCGCGGTGATCGGCCCCAAGCGCTACAACCGCGCCAAACTCGAGGCCTACGAGTGCGGTATCGAGCCGACGCCGCATGCCGTCGGCGGCGGGCCGGGAAATGCTGCGGGGCAGCGGTTTCCGGTGAAGTACTACCTCACCGCGATGCTGTTCATCATCTTCGACATCGAGATCGTGTTCCTGTACCCGTGGGCGGTCCACTTCGACGCGCTCGGGGTCTTCGGTCTCGCCGCCATGGCCCTGTTCATCTTCAACGTCTCGGTCGCCTACGCCTACGAGTGGCGGCGCGGCGGATTGAGCTGGGACTGAGAAGCACCCACCCCGTACACGGAAGCGAGTCAGTCCGAATGGGTCTCGAGGAGAAGTTGCCCAGCGGGTTTCTGCTGAGCACGGTCGAACAGTTCGCCGGTTTCATGCGTAAGGGCTCGCTGTGGCCCGCCACGTTCGGGCTGGCCTGCTGCGCGATCGAGATGATGGCCACCGGCGGCGGGCGCTTCGACAGCGCCCGCTTCGGCATGGAGGTGTTCCGCGCCTCGCCGCGCCAGGCCGATCTGATGATCGTGGCGGGCCGGGTGAGCCAGAAGATGGCCCCGGTGCTGCGCCAGGTCTACGACCAGATGACCGAGCCGAAATGGGTGCTGGCCATGGGCGTGTGCGCCTCCTCCGGCGGCATGTTCAACAACTACGCCATCGTGCAGGGCGTGGATCACGTTGTGCCCGTGGACATCTACCTGCCCGGCTGCCCGCCCCGCCCGGAGATGCTGCTGCACGCGATCTTGAAACTGCACGAGAAGATCCAGGAGATGCCGCTCGGGGTGAACCGCGAGGAGGCCGTGCGCGCGGCCGAGCAGGCCGCGCTGGCCGTCACCCCGACCATCCAGATGACGGGATTGCTGCGATGACATTCGATTCTCCCCGGGGCGCCGAGGACCCGCCGGACACCCCCGCCGCCGCCACTCCCGACGGCACCGGTCAGGACCAGGCACAACTCGCCGAACAGGACCAGCGCGCCGAACCCGGCGACGAGGTGGTCGGCGTGCGCCGCGGCATGTTCGGCGTCACCGGCACCGGCGACACCTCCGGCTACGGACGGTTGGTGCGCTCGGTCGGCCTGCCCGGCGGCACCCCGCCCCCGTACGGCGGCTACTTCGACGAGCTGGTCGACACACTGCGTGAAGCCTTGCCGGACAACGGGTTCACCGAGTCGATCGAGAAGATCGTGGTGTTCCGCGGCGAGCTGACCCTGCATGTGCGGCGCGAACACCTGCCGCGGGTCGCTCAGGCCCTGCGCGACGACGCTGCGCTGCGTTTCGAATTGTGCCTCGGCGTGAGCGGCGTGCACTACCCCGAGGACACGGAGCGCGAACTGCACGCCGTCTACCCACTCATGTCGATCACTCATAACCGGCGACTACGACTCGAGGTGTCGGCGCCCGACGCCGACCCGCACATCCCCTCGCTCTACTCCGTGTATCCCACCACGGATTGGCACGAGCGCGAGACCTACGACTTCTTCGGCATCCTGTTCGACGGTCACCCCGCCCTGACCCGGATCACGATGCCCGACGACTGGCGCGGACACCCCCAGCGCAAGGACTACCCGCTCGGCGGCATCCCGGTCGAGTACAAGGGCGCCCGCATCCCGGCGCCGGACCAGCGGAGGGCGTACAGCTGATGAACGACATCGACACCCGGCGCGAGGGCGCCGACACCTACACGCGCCCAACGCCTCCCGAGCGGGTCGTCACGGTCGCGGGCCAGGACTGGGACGACGTGCGCGAGGCCCTCGGCGGCGCCGCCGAGGAACGCATCGTCGTCAATATGGGCCCCCAGCATCCCTCCACCCACGGCGTGCTGCGGCTGATCCTGGAGATCGAGGGCGAGACGGTCACCGAGGCCCGGTGCGGCATCGGCTACCTGCACACCGGCATCGAGAAGAATCTCGAGTTCCGCAATTGGGTGCAGGGCGTCACCTTCGTCACCCGGATGGACTACCTCTCGCCGTTCTTCAACGAGACGGCCTACTGCCTGAGCGTGGAGAAGCTGCTCGACATCACCCACGCGATTCCCGAGCGCGCCACCGTGATCCGCGTGCTGCTGATGGAACTCAACCGGATCTCCTCGCATCTGGTCGCGCTGGCCACCGGTGGCATGGAACTGGGCGCGCTGACCCCGATGCTTTTCGGGTTCCGTGAGCGCGAGCTGATCCTCGACGTCTTCGAGACCATCACCGGCCTGCGCATGAATCACGCCTACATCCGGCCCGGCGGCGTCGCCCAGGACCTGCCCGACAACGGCGTGCAGAAGGTCCGGGAGTTGCTGGCGCTGTTGCCGAAACGGCTGCGCGACATGGAATTGCTGCTCAACGAGAACCCGATCTGGAAGGCCCGCACCCGCGGCGTCGGCTATCTGGATCTGGCCGGTTGCATGGCCCTGGGGATCACCGGCCCGGTGCTGCGCTCCACCGGACTGCCGCACGATCTCCGCAAGTCCCAGCCCTACTGCGGCTACGAGAACTACGAGTTCGACGTCATGACCGACACCGGCGCCGACTGCTACGGCCGCTACCTCATCCGGGTCAACGAGATGAAGGAGTCGGTGAAGATCGTCGAACAGTGCCTCGACAAGCTGCGGCCCGGCCCGGTCATGGTGGACGACAAGAAGATTGCCTGGCCCGCCGACCTGAAACTGGGCCCCGACGGGCTCGGCAACTCCGCCCAGCACATCGGCAAGATCATGGGCACCTCCATGGAGGCGCTGATCCATCACTTCAAGCTCGTCACCGAGGGCATGCGCGTGCCGCCCGGCCAGGTGTACACCGCGGTCGAGTCGCCGCGCGGCGAGCTCGGCGTGCACATGGTCTCCGACGGCGGCACCCGGCCGTTCCGGGTGCACTACCGCGATCCCTCGTTCACGAATCTGCAGGCCGTCGCGGCGATGTGTGAGGGCGGCATGGTCGCCGACGTCATCGCCGCCGTCGCCAGCATCGACCCGGTGATGGGTGGTGTCGATCGATGACCGAAGTCCTGCTGCAACTGACCACGCGGCCGGCCCCGTATCCCGCGGAGGTGCACGACCGCCTCGAGCTGGAGGCCAAGCAGATCATCGACTGCTACCCGCAGCCGCGGTCGGCGCTGCTGCCGCTGCTGCATCTGGTGCAGAGCGTGGAGGGCTACGTCTCCGGCACCGGCATCGGATTCTGCGCCGAGCAGTTGGGTCTCACCGACGCCGAGGTGACCGCGGTCGCCACCTTCTACTCCATGTACCGCCGCACCCCGACCGGGAACTTCCACGTCGGGGTCTGCACCAACACGCTGTGCGCGGTCATGGGCGGCGACGAGATCTTCGCGGACCTGCAGGCGCACTTGGGTATTCGGCACGGCGAGACCACCTCCGACGGCGCCGTCACCCTCGAGCACATCGAATGCAACGCCGCCTGCGACTACGCCCCCGTGGTGATGGTCAACTGGGAGTTCTTCGACAACCAGACCCCGGAGTCGGCCCGCGCGCTGGTGGACGCGCTGCGCGACGGCGAGCAGGTCACGGCCGCGCGCAGCGGCGCGCCCCTGTGTACATTCCGCGAAACCGCCCGCATCCTGGCCGGTTTCCCCGACGACCGGCCGGGCGCCAACGACGGCGAGCCCGGGGAGGCCACTCTCGCGGGCCTGCGCGTCGCCCGCGAGGCCGCCACGGCGGAGCAGTCAGCGCCCGGTGATTCCGGAGGTGCGCGGTGACCCTCGCCCCCGTCCTCACCCGCTACTGGGACGCACCGCAGTCCTGGACGCTGGACACCTATCGCCGCCACGACGGCTACCGCGCCCTGCCCAAGGCCCTCGGGCTACAGCCGGACGAGGTCATCGCCACCGTGAAGGACGCGGGTTTGCGCGGCCGCGGCGGCGCGGGCTTCCCCACCGGCATGAAATGGGGTTTCATCCCCCAGGGCCCCGGCCCCGACGGCACCACCAAACCGCACTACCTGGTGGTCAACGCCGACGAGTCGGAACCGGGTACCTGCAAGGACATTCCGCTCATGCTGGCCACCCCGCACGTGCTCGTCGAGGGCGTCATCATCGCGGCCTACGCCATCCGAGCCTCGCACGCGTTCATCTACGTGCGCGGCGAGGTGCTCCCGGTGCTGCGACGGCTGCGGGCGGCGGTGCAGGAGGCCTACGACGCCGGCTATCTCGGCCACGACATCCTCGGCTCCGGATACGACCTGGAACTGATCGTGCACGCCGGAGCGGGCGCCTACATCTGCGGCGAGGAGACCGCGCTGCTCGATTCCCTGGAGGGCCGCCGCGGCCAGCCCCGGCTGCGCCCGCCCTTCCCGGCCGTCGCCGGTCTCTACGCCTGCCCGACCGTGGTCAACAATGTCGAATCCATTGCCAGCGTGCCGCCGATCATCCTCAACGGCATCGACTGGTTTCGTTCCATGGGCAGCGAGAAGTCGCCCGGCTTCACGCTCTACTCGCTGTCGGGGCATGTCGCCCGGCCGGGACAGTACGAGGCGCCGCTCGGCGTCACCCTGCGTGAGCTGCTCGGCTACGCCGGTGGCGTGCGGCGCGGGCATCGACTGAAGTTCTGGACGCCCGGCGGCTCGTCCACTCCGCTGTTCACCGACGAGCACCTCGACGTGCCGCTGGACTACGAGAACGTGGCCGCGGCCGGATCCATGCTGGGCACCAAGGCATTACAGATCTTCGACGACACCACCTGCGTGGTGCGCGCGGTACTGCGCTGGACCGAGTTCTACGCCCACGAATCGTGCGGGAAGTGCACGCCGTGCCGGGAGGGCACCTACTGGCTGGTGCAGTTGCTGCAACGGCTGGAGGCCGGCGGCGGCGCCGCGGCCGACCTCGACAAGCTGCTCGACATCGCCGACAACATCAACGGCAAGTCGTTCTGCGCGCTCGGCGACGGCGCGGCCAGCCCGATCGTGTCGTCGCTGAAGTACTTCCGCGCCGAATACGAGGAGCATCTGCGCCTGGGCGCCTGCCCGTTCGATCCGGCTCGATCGACGGCCTGGGCGGACGCCGCGGAGAGCGCGCGATGAACCGAGTCCCGTCATTCCCAGGAGGCCTGCCATGACCGCGACTGTCTCGAACAGCGACAGCGATGTGGTGCCCCAGGATCTGGTGAGCGTCACCATCGACGGCACCACCGTCAGCGTGCCCGCCGGCACGCTGCTGATCCGCGCCGCCGAACTCGTCGGCATCCAGATCCCGCGCTTCTGCGACCATCCGCTGCTCGACCCGGTCGGCGCCTGTCGGCAATGCCTGGTGGAGGTCGAGGGCCAGCGCAAGCCCGTGGCCTCCTGCACGATGGCGGTCACCGACGGCATGGTGGCGCACACCCAGCTCAGCTCGCCCGCGGCCGAGAAGGCGCAGGAGGGCGTGATGGAGCTGCTGCTGATCAATCATCCGCTGGACTGCCCGGTGTGCGACAAGGGCGGCGAATGCCCGCTGCAGAACCAGGCGATGTCCAACGGCCGCGCCGAATCCCGCTTCGAAGGCGTGAAACGCACGTACCCCAAACCGCTTCCGCTGTCGGCCGCGGTCTTGCTGGACCGGGAGCGCTGCGTGCTGTGCGCGCGCTGCACCCGCTTCTCCCAGCAGGTCGCGGGCGACCCGTTCATCGAATTGATGGATCGTGGCGCGCTGGAACAGGTCGGCGTCGCCGAGGGGCAGCCGATGGACTCCTACTTCTCCGGCAACACCGTGCAGATCTGCCCGGTCGGGGCGCTCACCGGCACCGCCTACCGGTTCCGCGCCCGCCCCTTCGACCTGGTGTCCAGCCCCGCGGTGTGCGAGCACTGCGCGTCGGGCTGCGCACAGCGCACCGACCACCGTCGCGGAAAGGTGCTGCGCCGCTTGGCCGGTGACGATCCGCAGGTGAACGAGGAGTGGAACTGCGACAAGGGCCGCTGGGCATTCGCCTACGCCACCGAGCCCGACCGGATCACCACACCCCTGATACGCGACTGGGACGGCACCCTGGCCCCGGCGTCCTGGTCCGAGGCGCTCGCGCGCGCGGCCGAAGGGCTCGCGGCGGCCCGGGGCGACGCCGGCGTCCTGGTCGGTGGCCGCGCCACGCTCGAAGACGCCTACGCCTACACCAAGTTCGCGCGGATCGCCCTGGGCACCAACGACATCGACTTCCGCGCCCGCGCCCACTCGGCGGAGGAGGCCGACTTCCTGGCCGCCCGTGTCGCGGGCCGCGGCATGGCGGTCGACTACGCGGCGCTGGAGACCGCGCCGGTGGTGCTGCTGGCCGGGTTCGAGCCGGAAGAAGAATCGCCGATCGTGTATCTGCGGCTGCGCAAGGCGGCCCGCAAGCACGGTCTGCGGGTGTATTCCGTTGCGCCGTACGCGAGTAGGGGCCTGGAGCGGATGTCGGGCACGCTGCTCCCGGCCGCGCCCGGACGCGAAGCGCACGTGCTCGACACGCTCGCCTCCCTCCGGCCGGCCGCACCGGATGTGCCCGATCAGGTCTCGGAACTCGGCCGGCTGCTCCGCACACCCGGCGCCGTGATCCTGGTCGGCGAACGGCTCGCCACCGCACCGGGCGCCCTCTCCGCCGCACTCCGCCTGGCCGAGGCCACGGGCGCGGCGACGGCCTGGGTCCCGCGCCGCGCGGGCGAACGCGGCGCCGTCGAGGCGGGCGCGCTGCCCGGCCTGCTGCCCGGCGGCCGCCCCGTCGCCGATGCCCGCGCGCGCCAGCAGCTTCGCACCGCCTGGAACGTCGACGATCTCCCGGCCGAGCCGGGCCGCGACACCTCTGAAATACTCGCCGCCGCAGCGCATCTCGGCGCGCTGGTGATCGGCGGGGTGGAGGTCGCCGACCTGCCCGACCCGGCGGCCGCCCTCGCCGCGCTCGATGCCGCGCGTTTCGTGGTCAGCCTCGAACTGCGGCGCAGCGCGGTCACCGATCGCGCCGACGTCGTCTTCCCGGTGGCGTCCACGATGGAGAAGGCGGGCACCTTCCTCACCTGGGAGGGGCGCAACCGCCAGTTCGACGCCGCCCTCGCCGACCCCACCGTCCGCCGCGCGGCCGCGCCGCTCGCCGACCACCGGGTCCTGCACGCGATCGCCGACGAGATGGGCATCCCGATCGGCCTGCCCGACATCACCTCGGCCCGAGCCGAACTCGCCGATCTCGGGGTCTGGGACGGCGAGCCGGTCCCCGCGCCCACCCGGCCGCCGCAGGCCGCCCCGCACACCGCACCCGGCACCGCCGTCCTCGCGGGCTGGCGGATGCTGCTGGACCGCGGCCGCCTGCAGGACGGCGAACCGAACCTGGCCGCCACCGCCCACCCGCCCGTGGTGCGCCTGTCGCGCGAGACCGCCGACGAGATCGGTGCGGCCGCAGGCGATCCGGTGCGGGTGAGCACCGACCACGGCCACATCACCCTGCCGCTGGCGATCACCGAGATGCCCGGCCGCGTCGTGTGGCTGCCGCTCAACTCCCCCGGGTCGGTGGTGTCCGAGCAACTCGCCGCCATCCCCGGCCACCTCGTGCGCATCCGACGGGAGGACCACCGTGAGTGATCTGAGTATGTTCGGCCACGACCCGTGGTGGCTGATCCTGCTGAAGTCCGTCGGCATCTTCGTCTTCCTGCTGAGCATCCCGCTGCTGGGCGTGCTCATCGAGCGCAAGGTGGTCGCCTGGATGCAGATGCGGGTCGGCCCCAATCGGGTAGGCCCGCGCGGCACCCTGCAGTCGCTGGCCGACGGCGCGAAGATGCTCCTCAAAGAGGACATCATCCCCACCATTGTGGACCGGCCGATCTACATCCTGGCGCCGATCATCGCGCTGATCCCGTCGGTCATGGCGTTCGCGGTGATCCCGCTGGGACCCGAGGTGTCGATCTTCGGCACGCGAACTCCGTTGCAGCTCACCGACATGCCGGTCGGCGTGCTGTACATCCTGGCGATGGCCTCGGTCGGGGTCTACGGCATCGTGCTCGCGGGCTGGGCCTCGGGCTCGACCTACCCGCTGCTCGGCGGCCTGCGCTCGACCGCGCAGGTCATCTCCTACGAGATCGCGATGGCCGCCTGCTTCGCCGCGGTGTTCCTGCTGGCCGGAACGATGTCCACCTCGGGCATCGTCGAAAGCCAGTGGGGCACCTGGAACGTCTTCCTGCTGCTGCCGTCGTTCCTGATCTACGCGGTGTCGATGGTCGGCGAGACCAACCGGGCGCCGTTCGATCTGCCCGAGGCCGAGGGTGAGCTGGTCGGCGGCTTCCACACCGAGTACTCCTCGCTGAAGTTCGCCATGTTCATGATGGCCGAGTACATCAACATGGGCACGGTGTCGGCGCTGGCCACCACGCTGTTCTTCGGCGGCTGGCACGCGCCGTTCCCGCTGAGCCTGTGGGCGGGCGCCAATTCCGGGTGGTGGCCGATCCTGTGGTTCACCGCCAAGGTGTGGACCTTCCTGTTCGTGTTCATCTGGCTGCGGGGCACGCTGCCCCGGCTGCGCTACGACCAGTTCATGAACCTGGGCTGGAAGCTGCTGATCCCGGTGTCGCTGCTCTGGGTGATGATCGTGGCGACGCTCAAGGTGTTGCAGGACAACGGCACCCACATCGAGACCGCCGGGCTGGTGATCGGCGGGATCGTGCTGTCGCTGCTGCTGATCGGTGTCATGCTGCGCGCCGGGCACAAGGGCGACGACCGTGCTGCCGAGGGCGAACCCGCCGCGGCCGAGCCGTACGCGGGCTTCCCGGTGCCGCCGATGCCGCCCCCGCCCGAACGGCAGGGGCCCAAGCCCGGCCTGCTCGAGCCGCTCGCCGGATTCGCCGTCACCTTCGGGACCATGTTCAAGGAGAAGAACACCGAGTTCTATCCCGAGGAGAAGGTCCCGACCGCGCCGCGCTACCACGGCCGCCACCAGCTCAACCGGCACCCGGACGGGCTGGAGAAATGCATCGGCTGCGAACTGTGCGCCTGGGCCTGCCCCGCCGACGCCATCTACGTCGAGGGCGCCGACAACACCGAGGGCGAGCGCTTCTCCCCCGGCGAGCGGTACGGGCGGGTCTACCAGATCAACTACCTGCGCTGCATCGGCTGCGGACTGTGCATCGAGGCGTGCCCCACCCGCGCGCTGACCATGACCAACGAGTACGAACTCGCCGACGCCAGCCGCGCGGACCTCATCTACGAGAAGGACCGCCTGCTCGCCCCGCTGGAACCGGGGATGCAACCGGCGCCGCACCCGGCCTATCCGGGCGCGACGGACGAGGACTACTACCTCGGCAACGTCCCGGCCGCGCCGGGCACGCCGCAGGACACCGGGCTGCGCCGCACCGACCTCGGCATGCCCGCCGTCCCGCCGTCCGGCGCCGCGGCGCCCGAGCCCGCCGCGGCCGGTGCGGAAGGAGCGTCATGATGAATACCCTTGCCGCCGAGGCGATCACACGCACCTCCACCGGCGAGGCCGTGACGTTCTGGATCCTCGCGGTCGTCGCGGTCGTCGGCGCACTGGGCATGGTGTGCGCACGCAAGGCGGTGCATTCGGCGCTGTGCCTGGCGGCCACCATGATCACGCTGTCGGTCTTCTACATCGCCCAGAACGCACTGTTCCTGGGCGTGGTGCAGATCGTGGTCTACACCGGCGCGGTGATGATGCTGTTCCTGTTCGTGCTGATGCTCGTCGGCGTCGACTCCTCGGAGTCGCTGCGGGAGACGCTGCGCGGGCATCGCGTCGCGGCCGTCGTGGTGGGCCTCGGCTTCGGGGCGCTGCTGATCGCCGCCATCGCCCGAGGCGTGCACGACGATGCGGCCGCACCGGTGGGGCCCGGCTTCGGCCGCGACACCATCGCGGCGCTGGCCGAGCTGATCTTCGTGCGCTACGTGTGGGCCTTCGAGCTGACCGGCGCACTGCTGATCACCGCGACCATCGGCGCCATGGTGCTGGCGCATCGCGAGCGTTTCGGCCCGCGCACCGATCAGCGGGAGCTGTCGAAACGCCGGGTGCGCGAGGGGAAGCAGGTCACGCCGCTGCCCACGCCCGGTGTCTACGCCCGGCACAACGCGGTCGACGTACCTGCCCGACTGCCGGACGGCTCGTTCGCCGCACTGTCGGTCAGCACTATCCTGCGGCACCGCCGCCACCGCGCGCATACCGAGGCCGCGGCCATCGGCGTGCGGAATGCGAACGGCGACAACGGTTCCGACGACAACCCCACGCACGGCTGAGAGAGAGGCTCTGCGGTGAATCCGGACAACTACCTGTATCTGTCCGCGCTGCTGTTCACCATCGGCGCGGCCGGTGTACTGGTGCGGCGCAACGCGATCGTGGTGTTCATGTGCATCGAGTTGATGCTGAACGCGGTCAATCTGGCCTTCGTGACCTTCGCCCGGGAACGCGCGAACCTGGACGGCCAGGTGTACGCGTTCTTCACGATGGTGGTCGCCGCCGCCGAGGTCGTGGTCGGCCTGGCCATCATCATGACCATCTTCCGCGCCCGCCGCTCGACCTCGGTCGACGACGCCAACCTGCTGAAGTACTGACGTGGATACGACACTGACGCTCTGGTTGCTGCCGGCCCTGCCGCTGGCCGGTGCGGTGCTGTTGCTGCTCGCGGGCCGGGCGAGCAACGCCTGGGGACACTGGCTGGGCTGCCTGACCGCGCTGACCTCGTTCGCGGTGGCGGGGTGGGCGTTCTTCGACATGCTCGGCCGCGCGGCCGACGACAGGCCCGTCTCGCACGCCTTCTTCAGCTGGGTCCCGGTGGCCGGGCTGCAGGCCGATTTCGCGCTGGGGCTCGATCAGCTGTCGATGTGCTTCGTGCTGCTGATCACCGGGGTCGGCTCGCTGATCCACATCTACTCGGTCGGCTACATGAGCCACGATCCCGGCCGCCGCAGGTTCTTCGCCTACCTGAATCTGTTCCTCGCGGCCATGCTCGTGCTGGTGCTGGCGGACAACTACCTGGTGCTGTATCTGGGCTGGGAGGGCGTCGGCCTGGCGTCCTACCTGCTGATCGGCTTCTGGCACGAAAAGCCTTCCGCCGCAACAGCGGCCAAGAAGGCGTTCGTGGTGAACCGGGTCGGCGACATGGGGCTGGCGATCGCCCTGTTCGTCATGTTCGCCACCTTCGGGTCGGTCGACTTCGGCCAGGTGTTCGCCGGGGCGCCGCAGGCGGGCGAGGGCACCCTCACGGCCATCGGATTGCTGTTGCTGCTCGGCGCGTGCGGCAAGTCCGCCCAGGTGCCGCTGCAGTCCTGGCTCGGGGACGCGATGGAGGGCCCGACCCCGGTGTCGGCGCTCATCCACGCCGCCACCATGGTGACCGCGGGTGTGTATCTCATCGCCCGCTCCGGCCCGATCTTCGATCTCGCGCCGGGCGCGCGGGCCGCGGTGATGACCGTCGGCGCGGTGACGCTGCTGTTCGGCGCGATCATCGGCTGCGCCAAGGACGACATCAAGAAGGCGCTCGCCGCCTCCACCATGAGCCAGATCGGATACATGGTGCTCGCGGCCGGGCTCGGGCCGATCGGCTACGCGGCCGCCATCATGCACCTGCTGACGCACGGCTTCTTCAAGGCCGGGCTGTTCCTCGGAGCGGGCTCGGTGATGCACGGCATGAACGACGAGACCGATATGCGCCGCTACGGCGGACTGCGCAAGGTCATGCCGATCACCTACGCCACCTTCGGGCTCGGCTACCTCGCGATCATCGGCGTGCCGCCGTTCTCCGGATTCTTCTCCAAGGACCGAATCATCGAGTCCGCCTTCGCCTTCGGCGGCGCGGGCGGGATCGTGACCGGTCTCGCGGCGCTGGCGGGCGCCGGGATCACCGCCTTCTACATGACCCGGGTGATGATCCTGACGTTCTTCGGCGAGCGGCGCTGGCACGAGGACGCCCACCCGCACGAATCGCCCGCGGTGATGACCGGGCCGATGATCCTGCTGGCCCTCGGATCGATCGGCGCGGGCGGGCTGCTGGTGCTCGGGTCGTCGCTGCAGGACTGGCTGGCACCGGTGGTCGGCGCGCATCACGGTGAACCCGCGATTCCGGCGTGGGCGATCACCGTCCTCGCGCTGGCGGTCGTGGCGGCCGGGGTGTGGGTCGCCTACAACCGGTACGCACGCACCGTGCCGGAGACAGCGCCCGCCGCCTCCGCGCTCACCCTCGCCGCCCGCCGCGACCTGTACGGCGACGCCGTCAACGAGGCGGCCTTCATGCGCCCCGGGCAGCACCTGACCCGGTCCCTGGTATTCGTCGACAACCGCGGCATCGACGGCCTGGTCAACACCACGGCCGCGCTCATCGGCGGCCTGTCGGCCCGAATCCGGCGCGTGCAAACAGGTTTCGTCCGGTCCTACGCCCTGTCCATGTTCACCGGCGCGGCCCTGGTGGTCGCCGCCCTGCTGGCGGTGAGGTTGCTGTGAACTCTTTCCCGTGGCTCACGACGCTGTGGGTGCTGCCCATGGCGGGCGCGGTGCTGGTGCTCATCCTGCCCGGCGCGTGGCGCACCGCGGCCCGGTCGGCGGGCCTGGTCGTCGCGCTCGCGACCCTGGCGGTCGGGATCGTGGTGGCGGTGCGGTTCGAACCCGGCGGGGCGCAGTTCCAGTTCGTCGAATCGCACCGGTGGATACCGGCTTTCGGGGCCGGATACACCCTCGGCGTCGACGGGATCGCGCTGGTGCTGGTGCTGCTGACGGCCGCGCTGGTGCCGCTGCTGATCCTCGCCGGGTGGAAGGACGATCGGGAGGTCGGCACCGGGCAGCGGGTGGCGCACATCTACGTGGCGCTGACGCTGGTCGTCGAATCCATGGTGCTGATCTCGTTCACCTCGCTGGACATCCTGCTGTTCTACGTGTTCTTCGAGGTGATGCTGATTCCGATGTACTTCCTCATCGGCGGCTTCGGCCCGCGCAGCGACGATGCGGCGCAGCGGCAGCAGCGGTCCCGCGCGGCGGTGAAGTTCTTGCTGTACAACCTGTTCGGCGGGCTCATCATGCTGGCCGCGGTGATCGGGTTGTACGTGCTCACCGCGCGCGAGCAGCTCGGCGCCGACGGCGGCGGGACGTTCGACTTCCGCGCGGTCGTGGCCGCGGCCAACTCCGGCCAACTCGGTGCGGGGCCCGCGGTACTCAACGCCCTCTTCCTCGGCTTCATGTTCGCGTTCGCGGTGAAGGCGCCGCTGTGGCCGCTGCACACCTGGCTGCCCGGCGCCGCGGTCTCCGCCACCCCGGCCAGCGCGGTCCTCATGATGGCGGTGGTCGACAAAGTGGGCACCTTCGGCATGCTGCGCTACTGCCTGCTGCTGTTCCCCTCGGCGTCCACCACCTACGCGCCCTTGATCAGCACGCTGGCGGTGATCGGCATCGTGTACGGGGCGCTGTTGGCCATCGGGCAGACCGACGTCATGCGGCTGATCGCCTACACCTCGATCTCGCACTTCGGCTTCATCATCCTGGGCATCTTCGCCATGACCAACCAGGGGGGCGCGGGGGCGACGCTCTACATGGTCAACCACGGCATCTCGACCGCCGCGCTGTTCCTGATCGCCGGATTCCTGGTGTCGCGCCGCGGAACTCGTGTCATCGCCGAATTCGGCGGCGTGCAGAAGGTGGCGCCCGTCCTGGCCGGGACGTTCCTCATCGCCGGTCTCGCGACGCTGTCGCTGCCGGGCCTCGCGCCGTTCGTCAGCGAATTCCTGGTGCTGGCCGGAACGTTCACGCGCTACCCGGTGGCCGCCGTCTGCGCGACCAGCGCGCTGGTGCTGGCGGCGCTGTACGTGCTGTGGCTGTACCAGCGGATGATGACGGGTCCGGTGAAGAAGGGCAACGAGCGCCTGCGCGACCTGCTGCCGCGCGAACTGGTCGTGGTGACGCCGCTGCTGGTGGCGTTGCTGCTGCTGGGCGCCTACCCGAAACCGCTGCTGGACCGCATCAATCCGGCCGTGGCGAGCACGCTCACCACCATCGGCAAGCACGACCCGGCACCGGACGTGCCCCAGCAGGAGGCCGCCGTCGCACCGCACGGAGGTGCGCACAAGTGACTCGCGCGCACACCGTCCGGCCTTTCTCCCCCCGCAGCGGAGGTACAGACCAGTGAATCAGCTTCTCGCCGCAACGGTTCCGGCTCCCTCGATCGAATACAGCGAGCTGTCGCCGATGCTGATCGTGTTCGGCGCGGCCGTCGCCGGCGTGATCGTGGAGGCGTTCGCCCCGCGCGGCTGGCGTTACCGGCTGCAACTGGTGCTCGGCATCGCCGGTCTCGCGGTGGCGCTGGGCGCGGTGATCGCGCTGGCCGGGACCACCTCGACCGCCGTGGTCGACGCGGTCGCCGTCGACAATGTGGCGCTGTTCCTGCAGGGCGCCATTCTGGTGGTCGCCATTCTCGGGCTGATGTTGATGGCCGAGCGCGGGATCGAGCCCCGGCTGCGCACACACCGGGAAGGGCCCGGCACGTGGAGCCGCGCGGCCGCCGTGGCCACCGCCGCCGCACCGGTCGACGCGTTCACCCCGCAGGCCGCCGCCATGCCGGGCAGCCCCGACGAGATCGCCGCGGCCCGAGCGGGATTCAGCACCACCGAGGTCTTTCCGCTGACCATGTTCGTGGTCGGCGGGCTGCTGCTGTTTCCCGCCTCCAACGATCTGCTGACCATGTTCGTGGCGCTCGAGGTGCTGTCGCTGCCGCTGTATCTGCTGTGCGGGCTGGCGCGCCGGCGGCGGCTGCTGTCGCAGGAGGCGGCGCTGAAGTACTTCCTGCTCGGCGCGTTCTCCTCGGCGTTCTTCCTCTACGGCATGGCGCTGCTGTACGGGTACGCGGGCACGGTCCGCTTCGCGGGCATCGCCGAGGTCGCGGCCGGGGACTCCGGCTCGAAAACCCTTGCGGTGCTGGGCCTGGCGATGCTCGCGGTCGGACTGTTGTTCAAGATCGGCGCGGTGCCGTTCCAGTCCTGGGTGCCCGACGTGTACCAGGGCGCCCCGACTCCGGTGACCGCGTTCATGGCGGCCGGGACGAAGATCGCCGCCGTCGGCGCGCTGCTGCGACTGCTCCAGGTGGGCGTGCCGAGCCTGCGCGACGACTGGCGGCCGATCCTCGCGGCGATCGCCATCGCGACGATGGCGGTCGGTGCGATCATGGCGGTGACCCAGACCGACATGAAGCGCATCCTGGCGTATTCCTCGGTGGCGCACGCCGGATTCATCCTCACCGCGCTGGTGGCCGACAACGCCTCCGGCACCTCGTCGGTGTTGTTCTACCTGGCCGCGTACGGCATCACGACGGTCGGCGCGTTCGCGGCGGTGACGCTGGTGCGTGACGGCGACGGAGACGAGGCCACCGCCCTGCCCGCCTGGGCCGGGCTGGGCCGCCGGTCCCCTTGGCTGGCAACGATTGTCGCCCTGTTCCTGCTCTCGATGGCCGGTATCCCGCTCACCAGCGGCTTCGTCAGCAAGTTCGCCGTGTTCTCGGCGGCGGCCGAGGGCCGCGCCCCGGTGCTGGTGATCGTCGGCGTCGTCGCGAGCGCCATCGCGGCGTTCTTCTACATCCGCGTCATCGTGCTGATGTTCTTCACCGACCCGCCCGAGGACGCGCCGCGGATCGTCACCCCGCCGGTGACCACGGCGGTGATCACGGTGTCGGCGGCGGCGACGCTGGTGCTCGGCATCCTGCCGCAACCGGTGCTCGACATGGCCGAGCGCGCAACGGTATTCGCGCGCTGAGCCGGAACCTCAGCGGACCGTCCGGAAGAACACGCGCAGATCCTCGAGCAGCAGATCCGGCGCCTCCATCGACGCGAAGTGCCCGCCGCGCTCGAAGCGCGACCAGTGCACGACGGAATTCTGCTTCTCGGCGATCCCCCGGATGGTCCCCGCGCCCGGGAATACCGCGACGCCGGTCGGCACCCCGGAACTCGGCAGGTCCGCGCCCCACTGCCGAGATTCCTTGTACAGCAGCATGGACGAGCCGATGGTTCCGGTGAACCAGAGGATGCTGACATCGGTGAGCAGCAGGTCTCGATCGATCGCCTCGTCGGGCAGGTCCTTGGCCGGGTCCATGTAGGTGTGCACGACGTCGAGCACCCAGGCCAGCAGGCCCGCGGGCGAATCGTTGACGGCCGGGGCCAAGGTCTGCGGACGGGTGGCGTGGATGCCCGCGTAGCCGGAGGTCTGCGAGCTGTTCCAGTCCTGCAGCTCGGCCAGTTTCGCCTGATCGTCCGTGCTGTAGCCGGAGCCGTCGTCGTCCCAGGACGGAATGGTGATCGGGTCGTTGAGGTGCACGCCCGCGACGTGTTCGCCGTCGATGCGGCCGAGTTGCGGTGCGACGAACGATCCGGCGTCGCCACCCTGCGCGCCGTAGCGGGCGTAACCGAGTCGCGCCATCAGCTTCGCGATCAGTTCGGCGGAGCGTTCCGTCGCGGCCTCCCCCGGTGCCCGGGTGGGGCCGGAGAATCCGAATCCCGGCAGGGTCGGGATGACCAGATCGAACGCGTCGGCGGGGTCGCCGCCGTGCGCGGCGGGATCGGTGAGCGGACCGATCAGCGCCCGGAAGTCGGCGAAGGGCCAGCCGTGCACCAGTACCAGTGGCAAGGCGTCCGGGACGGCGGATCGCACGTGCGTGAAATGTAGGCGCTGCCCGTCGATGTCGGTGACGAACTGGGGGTGGGCGTTCAGTGCCGCCTCCTGCCGCCGCCAATCGAAATCGTTGCGCCAGTAGTCCGCCAGCTCGCGCACGTAACCGGTCGGGATGCCGTACTCCCATCCGACACCGGGCAGTTCCGCGGGCCACCGGGTGGCGGCGAGGCGGGTGACGAGATCGTCGATGTCGTGCTGTGGGATATCGATCCGGAAAGGCTGGGGATTCGTCATACCTGAACGCTACGACTCGGTTAGGTCGATTCCGGTCCTAACCGTGCGGCATGCTGGAGACCATGTTGGACACCTCCGCACGGCTGCTGCGCCTGCTGTCGCTGTTGCAGGAACACCGGAGCCGATCCGGCGCGGAACTGGCCGAGCAGCTCGGGGTCGGCGTCCGCACCCTGCGTCGCGATATCGATCGGCTGCGGGAACTCGGCTATCCGGTGCACGCCGAACGCGGCACCGCGGGCTATCGGCTGGGCGCGGGGTCGGCGCTGCCGCCGCTGCTGCTCGACGACGAGGAGGCCCTGGCCGTCACGGTCGGGCTGCGCACGGTCGCCGGCGGGACGGTCGAGGGGATCGAGCAGGCGTCGCTGCGGTCGCTGGCCAAACTGGAGCAGCTGCTGCCGTCGCGGCTGCGGCATCGGCTCGCCGCGCTGCAGCGGTCCGTCGTGCGGGTCGGCGGGGCCGCGCCGCGGGTCGATCCCGATGTCCTGATCGCCTTGTCCGAGGCATGCGACCGGCGCGAGCGGATCCGGTTCGACTACACCGATCACGGTGGGCGGCAGTCGATCCGGGATACCGAGCCGGTCGCGGTCGTCAACTTCAGCAGGCATTGGTATCTGGTCGCGTGGGATGTCGGGCGGCACGACTGGCGATCGTTCCGGATCGATCGGCTGCGGCCCAAGATCCCGACCGGACCCCGGTTCACGCCGCGGGAGCTACCCGGCGGCGACGTCGTCGCCTATCTGGCCGGGCGGCTGTCGGACGCGGCGTGGTCGTGGCGGGCGACAGTCGTGCTGCACCGATCGGCCGACGACCTCGCCGACCGGATCTGGCCGGGCATGGGCGTGCTGGAGGCCGTGGACGACACGTCGTGCCTGCTGCACCTCGGTGCCGACACACCGTGGTCGCTGACCTGGATGATCACCTCGCTCGATGTCGACTTCACCGTCACCGGGCCGCCCGAACTCGCCGAAGCCGTTCGCACACTGGGTGATCGGTGCCGAGCCGCCGTGCCCGACTGACAGATCCCTCGGCGGGCAACGGTATGCCCGGAAGCGTTCACCCGGATACGCCGGGTCTCCTACGATGCAATCGACAGCAGCATCGGACAGGGGTGAGTCGGATGACCGAGAGCATCACGGGTGTGGACCAGTCGACACCGAGCATTGCTCGGGTCTACGACTACCTGCTCGGCGGCCGCGACAACTACGAGGCCGATCGCCGGATCGGCGACTACTTCATCAAGGACCTGCCGGGTTCGGTCGCCATCGCCTACGCCAACCGGCAGGCCCTCATCCGGGCCGTCGGCGACATGGCGCGCGACGGCATCAGGCAGTTCGTCGACATGGGCAGCGGGCTGCCCACCGCCGACAATGTGCACCAGGTGGCGCAGCACCACGCGCCCGAGGCGCGGGTCGCCTACATCGACAACGACCCGATCGTGCTGGCGCACGGCCGGGCGCTGCTGGAGACCGACGACAACACCGCGGTGGTCCAGGCCGATCTACGTGCGCCGCAGGACATTCGGGAGCACCCCGACGTGCGGCGGCTGATCGATTTCGACCAGCCGGTCGGTGTCATCTTCAGCGCGATCCTGCACCACCTCAACGACGACGAGGACCCGGGCGAGCTGGTGCGGTGGTGGGTCGATCGGGTGCCGTCGGGCAGCGAGGTCTACATCTCGCACTTCCGCTCCGGCCACAACGAGGAGACCAAGGTCGCCGAGAGCAAACTGCAGGAAACCTTCGGCCGCGGCCGATGGCGCACCGACGACGAGATCCTGTCCCTGTTCGGCGACGACATGGAGATCCTGGAGCCCGGCCTGGCCTTCTGCCCCCAGTGGCGCCCGGCCGCCCCCGCCGAGGGCGTCGACACGATAGGAGTGACCGAACGCGAACTGACCATATGGGAGCACCTGATCTCCTGCGCCCTGGCCCGCAAGAAGTAGCCGTGACACCGGACGCCGCCCGTGAGCTGCTGCTGTTCCACAGCGGCGCGCATCCCGACGTCCACGATCCGCGCTGGGAGCAAGGGTTTCTCGGCATGCTCCGCCCCTATCGCGGTTTGCACGAAGAGAATTTCCATTCCGTGATGGGTTGCCTGCGGGCACTCACCGACGATCTGCAAAGTGACATCGTCGACCGCGAGGTAGTCGGAGCGCTCTGGGCGATCTGTCACTTCGGCCGGGCGTGGGGAACGTCGCCCGGGGGGATGCTGCGTAGCAACAACCTCATCACCGGCGAAGACGTCTCCCGGTTGGAGAACTGGATCGAACAGATTTCCTACACCACCCTCTGCATCCTCGACGGTGCGATCGACGAGGCATTCGACGCCTACGTGTGAGTCCCAAAGATTCACTCAGACCGCGACCGGGTCGTGTGCGGTGTGCGCACGCCGCGCCATCGGTGATCGGTATCGAATGATCGTCGAGACCGTCTCGGCCGTCCTCGCTCGAGTATGCCGAACACGTTGTGGCACAGGGGTTCGACACCACAGAGCGCTACGAAGAGGCGCGCCTGTAGACAGACCGGGCGATGTCTATTGCGTGCCAGTCGACAGCGCCTCCAGCCACGGGTGGCCCGGGTGCACTCGGGACAGCCAGTCGGACAGGCGGGATCGTTGGGATAGGTTCAGGGCGGGTAGGGCGCGCAGGAAGTCGGATTCGTCCTTGGGGCGGCGGGCTTTTGCCTTGAACAGGAGTACGGCTTCGGGGATTGCGTAGGGGATGCCGTCGGCGGTGTGGCGGATCAGTTCGTCGAAGGGCAGGGTGATCGAGTCGTCGCGGCGGCACACCCATCTACCCCCGCGGTGCGGCTCACGAAAGACGTCCAGGCGGTACAGTCCACTCTCCGGCTCACGCAACCACGTCTGATGTTGATTGTCCGCTTCCTCGGGAAACGGCCAGACCTGCCCGTCGCCGACGACATCCCATTCGTAACCGGGAAACGCATCCACGATCTCGGCGAATCGTCCACGCGGAACCCCGATTTCGAGATCGGAGTGCTCCCGCCCGAGCCCGCCGACGAACAGATCCAACGCCCACCCGGCCGCCACATACCAGCACGGCGCAACACCCGACAGCCGTTCCGCCACCTCGGCAGGAGTCCACGCCTGCCAAAGCCGATCACATTCCTCCACGGACAGTTGACGTCCCGCCATTACGGGCCTCCTTCACATCTGAGCGACTCCCACAATCTGCCCTCGAAGACAGCCCCTGGTTTCGTTGGACTACATCAGGTCATCGAATTCTCCTGCGGCGCAACCTCTGATCCACGCGGAGAATTCCGCCCGTGTAAACGCTAGGGTCCCAGCATCACGAGCGTTGGAGTTGCGAATCAGCACGTCACCATCGGACAAGCCTGCGACCTCCACACACGTCTCATTGTCCGAGAAGCGCGATACTCGCCACTCGAGATCTTCCGTGCTCACTTTGTGCTCCATTCCTTCGCCAAACCGGCTATGAACTTACGAGTAGCGGAAGTTGTCAACGCTACTTGCTTTTCATGCTCGAATGCGCCCTGAAAGTAGCTAACCTACTCGGCATCGTCTATGAACCTTCCCCCGCCGTATCCTTCCAAATGAACCCGAGGTGTACCCCAAGGTCGGCCGAGCCTCAAGGCTGCGTGGTCAGCGCTTCCCGGGCCACCCGGACCAGGATTGCGTTGCCCTGCACCGGTTTTCCGGCGGGGTCGTGTAGGACGTCTTCCAGGCCGATGCGGGTGTCGAGGCCTAGGCGGGCGGCCAGGTGTAGGACGGGCCAGGCGCTGTTGTTCTCGCCGTGCAGGAGGATGGGGGCGGGGAGGTCGGGGCCTAGTTGGGCGAGGAGGGCGCGGGCGGCTGCGGGGGCGGTGTCGGGGTCGGTGTCGATGACCTCGGCGAGGATGCGCAGGACGTGGGGGGCGTGGGGTGAGCGGCGGAAGCGGTCGGCGCCGGCGGTGCCGGAGTACAGGCCCGCCTCGATGCCGACGCCCATGTCGAGCAGCGCCGCCGCGACCAGGTCCGCGCCGGGCTCGTGCCAATTCACCGACGCGTGGTCGGGCAGCACCGTCCAGGCCCGGACAGCGTCGGCGCGGCGCTGCGGGTCTGGCTCGGCCCAGACGCCGGTGGTGACGCCGACGGGGATACCCGGCACCGCGGCACGCACCCGGTCGAGCACGTCGGCGACGACGCTCGCGTGCAAAGTGTCTCGGCCGTCGGGACGCTTCGGATGCAGGTGGATATCTTCGGCACCGGCCTCGACGGCCTCACGGGCAGCGACGGCGAGTTCTGCCGCGGACATCGGAAGCCCGGCGCACTCCGAACGCCGGCGCGCACCATTGGGGCAGACCTGCAGCACAGCGCGATCGTAGCGCGGCGGGTGGCCGAACTCGCGCTGATCGAGCGTGCCGCGAACCGGAATTCAACGCGCCCGCGGACGACCACCCCGGCACCACGCAGCCCTCGGTGACAGCGACGGCCACGCACACCGACAGCGTGGGCTGCCGGCGCCCCGATCCGCTCACCCCGCCCCGAACGCCGGAATCGCATAGTCTGCTTCGAGTTACCGTACAGCGAGGGGAGTTCGACGTAATGGGCCAACCGTTCCCGCCCGGACCACCACAGCACAACCCGCCGGGTCCGGGATGGGGCGCACCGGCGGGGAGTCCGGTGTGGCAGCCGGGTCCGCCCCAGCGCCCCGGCGGCCGGAGCGGCGCCGATGTGCTGGCCGTCGTCTTCCTGCTCCTCACCTCGCTCCTGCACGCGGTGCGGATCATCTGGCTTTCCGCCCATTACGGCGAATTCCTCTGGGGCAACGCTACTTTCATCCTGGCCGTCATCGCCGCCATCGCGGCGGCGATCCTGATCCTCGCCGGTGGCAAGGCGATGCCCGGCCGAGTCCTCGGTGCGGTCGCCGCGGGCATGGTCTTCACCCCGGCCTTCGGCTACATCCTCACGGCCCTGGACAAGAGCACCCGCCGCTTCGGCGGACTGTGGGCGCACGGCGGCTGGCTGACGATCCCGGCCGCGCTCACCGCCCTCGTCGCCATCATCGCGCTCGTCCTGGCCGCGACGTCCGGCGGCGGACAACAGCAACCCGCCGCGGGCGCCTGGCCGCAACAGCCACCGAACGCCTGGCCCCAGCCGCCGATGGGCGGACAGCCACCCGCCGGTTATCCGGGTCAGCATCAGCCGCCTCCGCCGCAGTGGCCGCGACAATGACAAAGGGACAGTCATGTATCTGGTGACCGGTGCGACCGGCAATATCGGTGGTGAGTTGGTCACGGCCCTGGCCGCGGCGGGTGAATCGGTCCGTGCCCTGGTGCGCGACCCGGCACGCGCCACGCTGCCCGCCGGGGTCGAGGCCGTGGCCGGAGACCTCACCGCGCCGGGCACGCTCGGCCCGGTGTTCGACGGTGTGCGGGCGGCGTTCGTACTGCCGGGCTACCCGGGAGCCGTTGCGGCAGCGGCCAAGTCGGGAGTGGAGCACGTGGTGCTGCTGTCGGGCACGTCGGCGGGCACCGGCAATCTCGGCAACGCCGTCACGCGCTACATGGCCGCCTCCGAGGAGGAAGTGACCGGCTCCGGCCCGACCTGGACGATCCTGCGCCCATCGGCCTTCATGTCCAACGCCCTGCGCTGGCTCCCCCAGTTGCGCGCCGGGGACGTGGTTCGCGCCCAGTTCCCCACCGTCGCCGTGGCCGCCCTCGATCCGGCCGACCTGGCCGCGGTCGCCGCACGGGCATTGCTGACCGACCGCCATCACGGCGAGATCCTGTGGCCCACCGGACCGGAGGCGCTGCGTCCGGCCGAGCAGATCGCGGTGCTCAGCAATGTCCTGTCCCGCGATCTGACCTGCGTCGAACTCAGCAACGAGGAGACGCGCGCCGAACTGCTGCAGACCACCCCACCCGAATACGTGGACGCCTTCTTCGACTTCTACGTCGAGGGCGCGATCGATGAATCCGTCGTCCGCGACACCGTGGAACGAGTCACGGGCCGCCCGCCACGCACCTTCACCGAGTGGGCCGCGGCCCACGCCGACCTGTTCCGCTGAGCGGATTCCGTCCTGTGGCATGCCGGAGTGCCGACCGCGCGATGCCCGGATATACCGTGCTCACCCGCCGCCCGCGGGCAACTCCACCGAAAGCTGATGGCGGAACAGGTTTTTCGGGTCCCACTCCGCCTTCACCCGCTGCAGCCGCGCGTAGTTCGGTCCGTAGTAGAAGGCGGACCACGGAACACCGGACCTGTTCCAGCGCGGGTCGGCGAGATCGGGATCCGGATAGTTGATGTAGCTGCCGCCGTTACGTTCGTCGGGGACCGGCACACCACCCGTGCCCGCGTACAGATCGCGATACATTTCCCGAGCCCAGGCGAGCTGCCGCTCGTCGTCGGCGGGCAGCCGCCAAGCCGCGTGGATGAGCATCTTCATGAACGAATCCCGCGCCGCCATCGCGGTGGCCTCGGGCGCGACGGCGTTGATCGCGCCGCCGAAGGGCAGGAACTCGAGGACCGATTCGCCGAAGCAGCGCGGATCGGCCATGCGGCGGTAGCAGATTCGCAGCTGCTCGGCGGTGTACGGCTGGCGCAGATACGCGGCCTTGATCTTCACCCGCGGCGGCTCCGGCGCCCTGGCGTAGTACGACTTCTCGACCGTCTCCGGGTAACTCGCGACGGTGGCCGGTTGCAGCATCGGGCGAGGCCGCACACCGTCGCCGACGACCGCGACGAACTCCTCCAGCCGCGCGGACGCGTCCGGCGCGTCCGCATCCATCAGCAGAAGGATTTCGGTATACGCGGCCGGTAGCGGGTGCACGCTCAGCGGCGCGTAGAGATCCGCGAACCGATTGCCCGGATCGCGGTGTCGCGCATGGAAGTCCAGGTAGTTCCCGAGGAACCGGGCGAACGATTCCTCGGTGGTCGCCGGAAGCACCAGCCGCGCGGTCGTCATGGTCGCGGGCGGCCGGGGCAGTGCGCGTTCCGGCTCCCCGCCACCCTCCGGCGACCGCAACAGGAATCGAGTCACCACGCCGAAATTGCCCCCGCCACCGCCGGTGTGCGCCCACCACAGGTCGCGGTGCGGGCCGTCCCGGGTCGCCACCACCGGCCGGACCGTCCCGTCCGCCGTCACCGTGACGATCTCCACGCCATACAGGTGATCGGCAACCAGACCCAGCCGCCGCGACAGCGGACCATATCCGCCGCCGCTGATGTGCCCGCCCACGCCCACGCCCTTGCAGATGCCCGCGGGCACGGTGACGCCCCACCGCGCGAGCGCCGGATACACCGCGCTCAATTCCGCTCCCGCGCCGAGGGAGAAGGCGCGATACCGTTCGTCCCAGCGGATCTCGTTCATCCGCCCCAGATCGATCAAGCCCTGCGTCCCCGGGTCGTCGACGAAGCCATCGAAACAGTGCCCGCCGGACCGCACCGCGATCCGCAGCCCGCCGTGCACACACCGCGCCACCGCGTCCGCGACCTGGTCGGTTGTCTCCGGTACGTAGATCCGTTGCGGCTGCGCCACGAACCGCCGGTTGTATCCACGCAGGGTCAGCGCGGCATACTCCGGGTCGCCCGGCAGCACCGTGCGAGGTTCGGCCGCTCGCGTCGTCGGCACCCCGGCGAGTGCGGCAAGACCACCCACGGCGGCAGCACCGACGAACCCACGACGCGACAATGACATGCAACGCCCCCTTTGCGCGACAACCTTCCAGCAACTACGTCGAGCAGACGTGCGACCGACTCAGCCATCCCGCAAGGCGTGCCCGGCTCCGCACACCCACAAACCTCTCACCGTCGTTCCGGCACCCCGCGCTATGTTGCAGCGACTGCACCGACCATGTAATCGCTACGGCCCCACCCGTTCCCAGCCGCGCGGCGGCCGGTGCGTCCCCAGCGCCTCGTCGCGGCTGCGATACACGAGGTAAGGCCGGGTCAGATAGCCCACCGGGGCCGACCACACATGCACCAGACGACTGAACGGCCAGAACGCGAACAGCGCGCACGCCGCCAACGCATGCAACCGGAAGCCCAGCGGCGCGCCGGCCATGAGTTCGGGTTCGGGCCGGAAAGTGAAGATGGACCGGAACCAGGGCGCCACATCCTGCCGGTAATCGTGCACCTGCCCGCTGAGTGTGTAGTACAGCGTGGTCCCCAGCCCAAGCGCCAGGCTCAGCCCGAGCAGCAGATACATGATCTTGTCGTTGCGCGTGGTAGCCGAGAACACCGGCCCGACCGTGCGCCGCCGGTAGATCAGAATCGCCAGCCCCAGCACGGTCGCCACACCCGCGACGGTCCCCAGCGTGAACGACACCGCGTGATACAGGCCCTCGCTCACCCCGATCGC
This sequence comes from Nocardia wallacei, assembly GCF_029868745.1. Classification (GTDB taxonomy): domain Bacteria; phylum Actinomycetota; class Actinomycetes; order Mycobacteriales; family Mycobacteriaceae; genus Nocardia; species Nocardia wallacei_B. The sequence continues at coordinate 33,060 of NZ_JARWOP010000381.1, forward strand.
CTCGGTCCACGACTCCGGAAGCACCAGTCCCAGCACATGCCCGAGGACGACGAGCACGATCCCGTAGTGGAACAGCGGGCTGCCCAGCCGCAACAACCGGCTCTCGTACAGCTGCGACGAACGCGTGGTCCAGCCGAACTTGTCGTACCGATACCGCCAGACGTGCCCGACCAGGCAGATACCCAGCGCCGCATAGGGCACGGCGACCCACAGCAGAATGTCGGTGGCGCTCGGTGTCATCGGCGTCCTCCGGTCGGGGCGGGCATGTACGACGGCGGCGCGAACGGCTCGAGCCCGACCTCCTCCCCCGGCGGGCCCTCGGCGATCAGGCGGGCGAGCACGTCTCGGTCGCGTCCGGGCAGCGACGGCAAGGTGGCAGCGACGGAATCGAGCACTGCCGCCCACGGCGATCCGGCCTCGCGCAGGCCGAGCCGCATCAGCTCCACCCCCACCCGGTACTCGATCAGGAGTTCCAGTCCCGCTTCGATGTTCGCGGCGGCGAACTCCAGTACGACGGCGAGGTGGTCGGGCAGTTCGGCGTCGTCGAGGACCATGCCCGCCGCCCGGTACGCCTGCTTGAACCGCAGCAGCGCCATCCCGCGCTTGCGGGTATCGCCGTACAGGAAGTAGGTCAGGTAGGGGCTGAACCGTTTGCGATGGTCGAAGGTGTCGACGTATTCGGTGGCCAGCGCGAGCGGTTCGGTGCTGTCGAGGTGGTTCAGCAGCGCCTGCAACGGCGCACCGACCGCGGGCGGCAGCGCGCCCGCCGCCCGCCGGACGAGGGAACGCCGCGCGAGCAGCGTCTCGTCCGGGTAGCCCAGCAGCAGCGACTGCACCTGCCACGCGGCGGCGCGCTCCGTGGTGCGGAGGTTCATTTGCGGTGCCTCCCTCCGGTTCTGGGCGGCAGCAGCCCCTCGGGCGTGCCGCGTCCGTCCCAGTTGAGCAGGTTGATCCGGCCGGACTTGACGACCGGCGCGGATTCGGTGTCGCGGGTCTGCCGATCGCGCAACATCCGGAAGTTCTCCACCGCGACCGGTGTCGTGCCGCCGGAACTCTCGCCGAACGGCCCCCACCCGTCCATGCCCGGACCCCCGTCGTAGTCCAGACTGCACCCGGTGGCCGACTCCTCCAGGCCCTGCGCCTGTTCCGCGTGCGCGGCCGGGATCACGTACCGCTCGTCGTATTTGGCCAGTGCCAGCAGGCGATACATGTCGTAGAGCTGTTCGGCGCTCATGCCCACCCGCTCGGCGATCTCGGGTCGGGTCTCGCGGCCGAGGTTGATGTCACGCATGTAGCTGCGCATCGCGGCGAGCCTGCGCAGTACCGCCTCGACCGGGGCGACGTCACCGGCGGTGAACAGTTCCGCCAGGTACCCGACCGGAATCCGCAGCGCCTCGATGGCGGCGAACAGGTTGCGGTGTTCCTCCGCGTCGTGCCCGGTCTCACGCAGCGCGTCGACCACCGGCGACAGCGGCGGGATGTACCAGACCATCGGCACCGTGCGGTATTCCGGATGCAGCGGCAGCGCCACCCGGTACGTGTTGATCAGCGCGTACACCGGCGAACGCTGCGCGGCCTGGACCCAGTCGCGCGGGATGCCCGCCCGCTCGCATGCGGCGATCACCTCCGGATCGTTCGGGTCGAGGAAGGCGTCGCGCTGTGCCGCGTACAGATCGTGCTCGTCGGGTGTGCTCGCGATGTCGAGCACCTTGTCGGCGTCGTAGAGCATGAGCCCGATGTAGCGCAGCCGCCCCACACAGGTCTCCGCGCATACCGTCGGCAGCCCGACCTCGGTGCGCGGAAAGCAGAACGTGCACTTCTCTGCCTTGCCGGTGCGGTGATTGAAGTACACCTTCTTGTACGGGCAACCCGACACGCACATCCGCCAGCCCCGGCACCGGTCCTGGTCGACCAGCACGATGCCGTCCTCGCTGCGCTTGTAGATCGCACCGGACGGGCACGACGCCACACACGAGGGATTGAGGCAGTGCTCGCAGATACGCGGCAGATAGAACATGAAGGTGTGCTCGAACTCGAAGCGCACCTGCTCGCTCAGCGCCGCCAGCAGCGGGTCGCGGCGCGCGAGTTCCGGTGCGCCGCCGAGGTTGTCGTCCCAGTTGGCCGACCAGGTGACCTTGGTGTCCTTCCCGGTGATGAGCGACTTGGGCCGCGCCACCGGCGTGTGCCGCTGCACGGGGGCGGAGGTGAGGGTGTCGTAGTCGTAGGTCCACGGCTCGTAGTAGTCGGCGAGTTCGGGCAGGATCGGATTGTCGAAGATGGTGAGCAGCTTGCGCAGCCGGCCCCCGCCGCGCAATCGCAACCGCCCGCGCCGATCCAGCGTCCAGCCGCCCCGCCACCGCCCCTGATCTTCGTAGGTACGCGGATATCCCTGTCCCGGGCGGGTTTCCACGTTGTTGAACCAGACGTACTCGACGCCCGCACGGTTGGTCCAGGTCTGTTTGCAGGTCACCGAGCAGGTGTGGCAGCCGATGCATTTGTCGAGGTTCATCACCATCGCCAGCTGCGCCATGGGTTTCATCGCACGCACCTCCTGGTCTGCCGGGACGCGACGGTGGCCGGCATCAGTACCGCACCTCCTGGCCACGGCGGCGGATGACGGTGATCTCGTCGCGCTGGTTGCCGGTCGGGCCGAGATAGTTGAACGCGTAGGACAATTGGGCGTACCCGCCGATGAGATGGGTGGGTTTGATCAGCAGCCGGGTCAGCGAATTGTGGATGCCGCCGCGCTGCCCGGAGGTCTCCGCGATCGGCACGTCCACCACCCGGTCCTGGGCGTGGTGCATGTACACGGTGCCCTCGGGCATCCGGTGCGACACGACCGCCCGCGCCACCACCACCCCGTTGCGGTTCACCGCCTCGATCCAATCGTTGTCCGCGACACCGATTTTCGCGGCGTCGCGATCGGACATCCAGATGGTGGGGCCGCCGCGGGACAGGCTCAGCATGAACAGGTTGTCCTGGTACTCGGAGTGGATCGACCACTTCGAATGCGGCGTCAGGTAGCGCAGGGTGAGGCCGTGCTCCCCGGTGGAGCCCAGCGTGGGCTCGGAGAACAGCGCGGTCATGTTCAGCGGCGGCCGGAACACCGGAAGCTGCTCCCCCATCTCGGCCATCCAATCGTGGTCGAGGTAGAAGTGCTGGCGCCCGGTGAGGGTGTGCCAGGGCTTGTGCCGCTCCACGTTGAGCGTGAACGGCGAGTAGCGGCGGCCGCCGGACTCCGAGCCCGACCACTCCGGTGAGGTGAGCACCGGCACCGGCGCGGACTGGGTGTCGGCGAAGGAGATCCGGGTGCCCTCGTGCTCGGCGGCGAGGTCGGCCAGCCGGGTTCCGGTGCGCTGCTCCAGGGTTCGGAAGCCCTGGGTGGCCAGTCGCCCGTTGGTGGTGCCGGACAGGGCGAGGATCGCCTCGCAGGCGTCGACGTCGCGCACCAGGCGGGGGCGACCGTCGGCGAGACCGCCACGCACCGAACCGTTCTTGTCGATCAGGTATTCGATCTCGTGCCGCACATCGAAGGTGACGCCCTTGGTAGCGGCGCCCAGCGTATCCAGCAGCGGGCCCAGCGCCGCCATCTTCGTCGCCACCGCCGGATAGTCGCGTTCCACCGCGATCAGCTTCGGCATGGTCCGGCCCGGAATCGGTGCGCACTCACCGGCTTTCCAGTCCCGGACCACGCCGTGCGGGGTGGCCAGCTCGTCGGGGGTGTCGTGCTGCAGCGGCGCCGCCACCACGTCGGTGCGTTTGCCGAGATGGTCGAAGGCCAAGCGGCTGAAGGCTTTTCCGATGCCCTGGAAGGCGTCCCAATCCGTGCGGGCCTGCCACGGCGGCGCGATCGCCGGGGAGAACGAGTGCACGAAGGGGTGCATGTCGGTCGTCGACAGGTCGTGTTTCTCGTACCAGGTCGCCGCGGGCAGCACCACATCGGAGTACAGGGTGGTGCTGGTCATCCGGAAGTCCAGGGTCAGCAGCAGGTCCAGCTTGCCGACCGGCGCCTGCTCGTGCCATCGTACGTCGCGCGGCCGGGCGTGCGGCGGCGCTTCCTCCGCGCGCAGCGACGACTGCGCGCCCAGCAGATGCCGGAGAAAGTATTCGTCCCCCTTCGCCGACGACCCCAGCAGGTTCGACCGCCACACGCTGAGCACCCGCGGAAAATTCTGCGGCGAGTCCGGGTCCTCGCACGCGAAACGCATCCGCCCCGAGGTCAATTCCGACACCACGTGGTCGGCGACCGGCACGCCCGCTGCGGCCGCCTCGTCGGCCACATCCAGGGGGTTGCGGTCGAAGGTCGGATACGACGGCATCCAGCCCAGCCGAGCCGACAGCGCGATCAGATCGGCGGTGGTCTTGCCCGCGAGCCGACCGCCCGCCGCGGCGCCGGCGAGGGTGTCGGCGGCGAACGGGTCGTAGCGGAACTGGTCGGTGTGCAGGTACCAGTAGGCGGTCTGGATCATCTGCCGAGGCGGGCGCGACCAGTCCAGCGCGTTCGCGACCTGCGCCCAGCCGGTCACCGGGCGGCACTTCTCCTGCCCGACGTAATGCGCCCAGCCGCCGCCGTTCACGCCCTGGCAGCCGGTGAGGGTGGTCAGCGCCAGGAAGGTGCGGTAGATGGTGTCGGAGTGGAACCAGTGGTTGGTGCCCGCGCCGAGGATGATCATCGACCGGCCCTGGGATTCGGCGGCGTTGGCGGCGAATTCGCGGCCGATGCGGGCGGCGGCCGCCGCTGGGACCCCGGTGATCGTCTCCTGCCAGGCGGGTGTGCCCGGCTGCCCGGCGTCGTCGTAATCGGCCGGCCAGTCGCCGGGCAGCCCCGGGCGGTGGACGCCGTACTGGGCGAGCATCAGGTCGTAGACGGTAGTCACCAGGTGACCGCCGACGGTCCGGACGGGCACTCCGCGCCGCAGGGGCTGGGCGGTGCCGTCGGGCGCGTCGAATCGGGACAGCCGCACCGCGACCGTGTCTCCGCCGTAAACCGTCAGTAGCGGATCGGCTTGTCCCAGTTGGAGGTTCCAGCGCCCCGCGCCCTCGTCGCCGTAGCGGAAGCCGAGAGAGCCGTTGGGCGCCAACGGGTTTCCGTCGCCGTCGAGCAGTACCGTCTTGAACTCGGCGTGTTCCTGGTCGGCGAACTGCGCGAGATCGGCTGCGGTGAGGAACTTTCCGGGCCGGTAGTCGTCGCCGTCGGCGTCGAGCCGCACCAGGAACGGCAGGTCGGTGAACTGCTTCACGTAGTCGCGGAAGTACGGTTCGGTGCGATCGACGAAGAACTCGCGCAGGATGACGTGGCCCATCGCCAGCGCCAGCGCGCCGTCGGTGCCCGGGTGCGGGGCCAGCCATTCGTCGGCGAACTTCACATTGTCGGCGTAGTCGGGCGCGACCGCGATCACCTTCTGCCCCCGGTAACGCGCCTCGGCCATCCAATGCGCGTCCGGGGTGCGGGTGACCGGCACGTTGGAGCCCCACATGATCAGATATCCGGCGTCCCACCAGTCCCCGGATTCCGGCACGTCGGTCTGGTCTCCGAACACCTGCGGCGAGGCCACCGGCAGGTCGGCGTACCAGTCGTAGAACGACAGCATCACCCCGCCGAGCAGCGACACGAATCGCGAACCGGCCGCGTAGGACACCATCGACATCGCCGGAATCGGGGAGAAGCCCGCGATCCGGTCCGGTCCGTAGGTCTTGACGGTGTGCACGTGCGCGGCGGCGATCAGTTCGGTGGCCTCGTCCCAGGTGGCACGGACCAGGCCGCCGCGCCCGCGCAGGCTCTTGTAGCGCCGCGCCGCCTCCGGGTCCTCGACCACGGCCGCCCACGCGTCGACCGGATTTCCCGTGCGCGCCTTGGCCTCCCGGTACATCTCCAGCAGCACGCCGCGGATGTACGGATACCGCACGCGGGTCGGTGAGTAGGTGTACCAGGAGAACGCCGCGCCCCGCGGGCAGCCGCGCGGCTCGTATTCCGGCCGGTCCGGTCCGACCGAGGGATAGTCGGTCTGCTGGGTCTCCCAGGTGATGATGCCGTCCTTGACATACACCTTCCAGGAACAGGACCCGGTGCAGTTCACCCCGTGCGTGGAGCGCACCACCTTGTCGTGTGACCAGCGATCGCGGTAGAACTCGTCGGCCTGCCGTCCGCCGATCCGGTAGAGCGTCCGCTTGTCCGGTGACACCTCGGCCCGGGTGAAGAACCGGCGCGCACCGATCAGGGCGTCGGTGAGTTCGCCGTCCAGTCGCACCATGCGCACGCCTCCCTCGAGGACTGCCGACCGGGCGACGCCGCAACGCGCGCGATCGAACACCAACCGCACGAACTCCGCGAACGTTACCCGCGCCCCGCGGGCCGGAGCGGCATTTGCGGGACGACTTCCGGCGAGCGCCGCGAATCAGCCGGTCTTCGGCTCGGTGCGCAGTAGGCCGTGAATGCCGACGGTCTCCTCGTGTACCGCGGCCCGTTCCAGGCGCACCGCCGCCTGAATCTGAATGGCGCCCAAGGCGATCTGGCCCAGCCCCACGGGGACCGACAGCGCGGCGAGGGTTTCGATGGGCCAGATCAGCAGCAGTACCCCGGCCACCACGATGAGCACACCGTAGAGCTCGAAGCGCCCGCGGCGCGGCATGTCGTCGGTCCAGACCGCGACGACGGCCTGCACGACGCCGTGCACGATCCAGCCCAATCCGACGGCCAGCGCCAGCACCGAGGGCCAGTCGCCGCTCTGCAGGCACCACATCGCCAGCAGCGACGCCAACAGCGCCGTGCCGAACTCGAGCAACCGCAGCCCGCCCGCAATGCGCGCCCGGAACGCCACCGTGAGCTGCCACAGCGCCGACAGCACCAGGCAGGCCCCGAACAGCGCGCCGGCCACCGGCACCGATTTGCCGGGCCAGACGAGAATCATCACCCCCAGCACCACCGATCCCATGCCGATCGCCAGTGCCACCGGCCACGCATCGCCGGCGAACATGTCGGTACGCCCCGCGGCTCGGAGAGTGGGCATAGCGCAATGATATGACCGCGCCGGTCGAGTAGCCGAGTATTTGCGATATTGCTGTCCGATCGGCGCTCGCGGCGGTGTCCGACCGGAAGAAGACGGGGCGCATAGGGGGAGAATTCGGGGTTCTACCGGATGTGCTCGGGCGCGATCGTTCCTACCGTCTGCTCATGCGCTCGAGTCTCCTGCTGCTCGGGGTGGCGGCACTGGCCGTGGCCGGTTGTTCCGGCGACACCACCACCGGGTCCACGCCCTCCCCTGTTCCCGTCGCTCGCGTGGACGCCGTCCGCGGCGATCTCGACGTACTGATCGAGGCCGGGGCGGTCGGGGTGATCGCCACTGTCACCGACCACGGGCAGTCGGTGACGCTGACCGCGGGCGCCGCGAATGCCGAGACCGGGCAACCCATTCCGACCGACCCGCCGCAGCGCGTCCGGGTCGGCAGCATCGCGAAATCGTTCGTCGCCGCCCTCGTGCTGCACCTGGTCGACGCCGGACGGGTGGACCTCGACGCACCGGTCGACACCTACCTGCCCGGTGTGCTCACCGGCGACGGAATCGACGGCCGGGTCATCACCGTGCGCCAGATCCTCCAGCACCGCAGCGGACTGCCCGAATTGACCGAGAATCCGGAGATAGACGAGGACCTGGCCGCGCGCACCGGACGCACCTTTACTCCCGGCGAGGAGATTGCCATCGCTTTGCGGCGGCCCGCCGATTTTCCGCCCGGCAGCCGGTACGACTACAGCAACACCAATTTCATCGTCGCCGGAATGTTGGTCGAGCGTGTGACCGGGCGGCCCTACACCGATGAACTGCGCGACCGGATCCTGGATCCGCTGCGGCTGACCGGCACGTATCTGCCGCCCACCGGGGAGCTGGAGCTGCGCGAACCCCATCCGAACGGCTACACCACCGTCGACGGCAAACGCGTCGACGCCTCCCGTATCGAACCGTCGGTGCCGTGGGCGGCGGGTGGTCTGGTGTCCACAGGCGCCGACCTCAATCGCTTCTACTCGGAGCTGGCCGCCGGGCGGGGGGGTGCCGCCCGCGCGACTGCGGGAGATGCTCGACGGCGGGCCCACCGGTCCGGGTAAGCCGGACTACGGCCTCGGTGTCATGTACGGCCCGTTGCCCTGCGGCGCGGAATTCGTCGGGCACAGCGGGGGAATCCACGGGTTCTCGGCGATCTCGGGCGCCACCCGTGACGGTCGCGCGGTGACCGTGTCGATCACCGGTCAGGTGCCCAAGGAGAAGGCCGATTCGCAACGCATCCTGGCGCACGGCCTGTGCTAGTGAGCGTCCGGGCGGGTTACGGTGGTAGCCACAGCGTTTCGGAAGGACTGCCTCGTGACCAGCACGTACCCGCCGGGCCCTCGGCTTCCCAGGACGATTCAGACCGTGCTGTACACGCGCCGGCGCGGCCCCTATGTGTCCGCTCTGGCCCGTCGCTACGGCGAGGTCTTCACGGTGCGGATGGTTCCGCCGTATGCCGAGCGGCTCGTGGTGTTCTCGCGGCCCGAGCACATCCGGGAGATCTTCGCGGGTGATCCGGCGGATCTGCATGCGGGCGAGGGCAATCGGGTGCTCGGCGCGATCATGGGCGAACACTCACTGCTGCTGACCGACGAGGCCGAGCACGCCCGCGCCCGGCGACTGCTGATGCCCGCCTTCACCGGGTCGGCGCTACGCGGCTACCGATCTCTGGTGGAAGCCATCACCAAGTCGCAGGTCGACGGCTGGGCCACCGGGACGACGCTGCCCACGCTGGACCGGATGAACCAGCTCACCCTCGAGGTGATCATGCAAGTGGTGTTCGGGATGACCGACCAGCACCGCCGCGACGAACTCGCGCCCCTGCTGCGCCACATCATCGACATCAACCCGATCGTGTTCTTCGGCTGGAAGTACCCGCGGCTGCAGCGCTTCGGACCGTGGAAACGCTTCCGCGACAACCAGAACGCCATCGACGAACTGCTCTACGCCGAGATCACCCGCCGTCGCGGCCACCCCGACCTGGATCAGCGGGCCGATGTGCTGTCGCGGCTGCTCGCGGTCGGTTCCGGTGACGACTCGGCCGACGCGCCGCTCACCGACGCCGAACTGCGCGACCAGCTCATCACCCTGCTGCTGGCCGGCCACGAGACGACCGCGTCGGCGCTGTCGTGGGCAATGCACGAACTCGCCGCCGACCCCCGGACACAGGACCTGGCACGCCGGGCGGCCGCCGAGGGTGACGACAAGTACCTGGAAGCGGTGCTGAAGGAGGCGATGCGGCTGCGGCCGGTCATCGGCGGCGCGGTACGGCGGCTCACCCGCGACATGACAATCGCCGGGCTGGACCTGCCGCGCGGCACCGTCGTCTCCACCTCCATCGTGCTGGCCCATCAACGGCCCGACAACTACCCCGATGCCGCCCGCTTCCGCCCCGAGCGTTTCCTCGACGGCAGCGTCGCCCCGCACACCTGGCTCCCGTTCGGCGGCGGCGTGCGCCGCTGCATCGGCGCGGGATTCTCGCTCATGGAAGGCACCGTCGTTCTCCGCGAAGTACTTTCGCGCTACACCCTGTCGCTTCCCCCGGGCGCCACCACCGAGCGCGGCCGAATCCGCAACATCACCAACGTCCCCGCGGGCGGCGCCCCCGTCGTGCTCACCGCGGACGACACTCGCTCCGAGCCCACCACTCCCGCTCACATCTGAAACGCAGGGCCGCAACCGGATCCGGCACGCTCGGCCCCCTCACCTTCAGCCCCGGCTTGACACATACCCATATGGGAATATGATCTGTGCAATGGCACGAGCAGCGACAACGTCGGACATTTTCAACGCGATCGCCGAGCCGCAACGCCGGGAGATCCTGGTGCTACTGCGGGCGGGTGAGCGGCCGGTGACCGAGTTGGCCCAGGAGTTGGGAATCACCCAGCCGGGAGCGTCCAAACACCTGCGGGTGCTCCGGGAGGTGGGGCTGGTGCGGGACCGCAAGGCGGGTAAGCAGCGCCTGTACGGCCTCGACGCCCGCGGGCTGCGACCGGTCCACGAGTGGACCGGCGGGTTCGAACGATTCTGGAACGAGAGCTTCGACCGGCTGGACGAGTACGTGCGGGATCTCCGGCAGGCACGGCAGGAGGAGGAGAAGTGACCGATCGCAGCGACCGCGAGATCGTGATCACCCGGGTCATCGACGCCCCACAAGAGTTGGTGTTCGAGGCGTTCACCGAAGTCCGGCATCTGTCGCGGTGGTGGGGACCGGAGGGGTTCACCACCACGACGCGGGCATTCGAGTTCCGCGTCGGCGGGGAGTGGGACTTCGTGATGCACGGACCCGACGGGACGGACTATCAGGAGTGGATCCGCTGGACCGAGATCACCCCGCCGGCGCGGATTGCGTTGCTGCACGGTGAGTCTCGCGACGACCCGAATGCCTTCGAGTCGGTCCTCACATTCGCGCCCGACGGCCCGGCGACCCGGATCGACATGCTCACGGTATTCCCCACTAAGGCGCTGCGCGACGAGGCGGTCGAGAAGTACCACGCGATCGAAGGCGGACAGCAGACGCTGAGCAACCTTGCCGCCTACGTCACCGAGATCGTCCGGACGGGAGTCGAGGGCTGATGGCCGGAAAAGTGTTCTTCAGCGTGTCGATGTCGCTGGACGGGTTCATCGCGCCCGAGTCCACCGAGGATTTGATGGGGCGGCAGTGGATGGAACTGCAGCAGTGGCTGTTCCCGCTGCGGTTCATCCGGGAGAATCTGCGGCTCGGGGAGGGTGGCGAGGAAGGGCGCGACAACGACATCGCGCGCGAGACGTTCGAGCGTACCGGCGCGAGTGTGATGGGTAAGCGCATGTTCGACGCCGGCGAGCAGGCATGGCCGGAGGAGGCGCCGTTCCACACCCCGGTCTTCGTGGTGACACACGAGCAGCGTGACCCCTGGGAGCGTCCGGGCGGGACCATGTTCCACTTTGTCGACGATGGCATCGAGACGGCGATCGACCGGGCCCGTGCGGCCGCCGGCGGCCGGGACGTCCGCATCGCGGGCGGCGGCGCGACGATCCTGGAGTACGTGAACGCCGGCTTGATCGACGAGTTCACGATCACGCTCTCACCCGTGCTGTTCGGCTCCGGAATCCGCCTGTTCGAAGGCGTGGACGCACGCCGCGTGGCCCTCGAGCCGCTCCGCGCGGAGCCGACGCAGCGGGTGACCCATCTGACCTACGCAGTCCGGGAGAGGTAACTTCTTCCACTATGGCTCGCTCCGGATACGCGCTGTTGTTCACGGTGTGCGCCTTTGCATCCAGTGCCATTCCCGCGCACGCGGATTCGGGGGCGCCGGCGGTGCGGTTGCTCGGGGAACAGGTGCTGCCGCACGGGCTGGACTTCGCGGGTACCACACCGTGCTCGCCGATCCCTCCCTCCGCATCGCCCACCCCGACGGCGCCTTCGCCGGCGAGCTGCCGATCCCGGACAACGAACGCGTGCGGCCGGATTCGGGTCCGCGGACCAACGACGTGCTCGAGGGCGTCACCTTCGCGGCGGGCGGTGCGCTGCTTGTGAGCTCGGTGGAGGGTCCGCTGCTGCAGGACGGTCCCGGCCCCACGGCGGCCACCGGCGCGTTGACTCGGATCGCGGTGCAGGCGCGCACCGGGCCGTTGCTCGCTCAGTACGCCTACCCGCTGGATCCGGTATTCGCCGAGGGTCCGGCTCCAACGGCATCGCCGCGATCCTCGCCGCCGACCCGGTCGATCCGACGAATATCTTGTGCTGGAACGCTCGTACGTCGAGAGGGCAGGCAACAAGATTCGCGTCTACGAGATGGACACCGCCGGGGCGACCGATGTTCTCGACGCGCCGTTGGGACAGGCCCGCCCGGTGAGCAAGCGGCTGCTGGTCGATCTCGCCGACGTCGGCCTCGCCGAGATCGACAATATCGAGGGTATGACGTGGGGTCCGCAGTTGGCTTCCGGTGAGCGCACGCTCGTTCTCGTCAGCGACGACAACTTCTCCGGCAGTCAGATCACGCAGGTCGTCGCTCTCGCCGTGCGTTGAGGTCGGCGAGCGGCATCAGGCGAACGCGAGTACGGCGAGGCCGAGCAGCGCTCCCCCGAAGACGAGGGTGTTGCGTACGGTCTGCAAGGTCCAGGTCCACCGGGGGAAGCCGGATTCGGCGATCCGGAGCAGGGCGGGGACGTCGATGCGGGCCAGTTCGGGATCGTTCTTCCTGCCGAAGGCCGCTCGCACCGACCGTTCCGCCGTCAGGTTGCTGTAGACGATGACGCAGTTGCCGAGGAACAACAGCGACAGGACGACCCAATTCACCGGACGCATCCAATCGAAGCCGGCGAGGCCGAGGCCCGCGGCGAGCACGAGCAGAGCGGCGATGCCGCCGGGCGCCCACCATTCGTGGCCGCTGGCGTCGAAGCGCATGCCGTTCTCGCGCAGCGCGGTGGTCCGGACGCCTTGCCGGGCCAGCTCACCCTCGGCCCGAGCCATGGCTGCGGTGCCGTAGCGATTGCGCACGATCGGCATGCTGAGGAAAGCGGCGGCGGCAATGACCTTCTCGCATCACGAGCACGTACTCGGCGTCTACGAGAAGGCCGGTTTCGACGAGGCGGAGGCCGATCGGGCCGCCGCCGCGGTGTTCATGTTCGTGCTCGGCAATGCCATCGGCGCGTCCGCCGACATCGCCGTCAAACGGCGGTTCGCCCAAGGCGGTGACAATGCCGAAGCTCAACTCGCCCAAGCTATGTCGGAAGCGACAGATATCGCCGCGCGATACCCGCGGCTGCGCGGCCGCATCGAGCGCGCCGCGGCCACCGAACACAACGCGGCCCCGGTTGCCAGCTTCGAGTTCGGACTCGCCGCACTACTCGACGGGCTGCGGGACCGGATCGAGAACGCGGGAACCGCGACCGCCTAGGGCGTGCTCTGTAGCATGCAGCAGATGGCCATCAAACTCGAGAACGTCGGCATCACCGTACGTGACCTCGAAGCAGCGATCTCCTTCTTCACAGACCTCGGCCTCACGGTCGTCGGCCGTGACACGGTCAGTGGTGAGTGGACCGACACTGCCGTCGGCCTCGAGGGCAACCACGCCAACATTGCGATGCTCCAGACGCCAGACGGTGATGGCCGCCTCGAACTCTTCGAGTACATCCATCCCCAAGCGATCGACTCGGAGCCCACTCGCCCCAACGAGATCGGCATGCACCGCGTCGCTTTCTCGGTCGACGACATCGACAAAGCCCTCGAGGTAGCCGCGAAACACGGATGCCACCCGCTGCGCGCCGTGGCCACCTACGAGGACATCTACAAGCTCACGTACGTCCGCGGTCCCAGCGGCATCATCGTGATGCTCGCCCAGGAGCTGAAGAAGAACTGAGGCTCGATCGGGCTGTGGCGCCGACCCACTGATTACCCGCGCGCCCACTTCGGCATCTCCCGGCAGCGTCAGGATTCCTGGGCGAACCGTCGCGCTAGCCGGATCCTCCGATGAGCGCACGCAGGTCCGGGAGCGCGCCGATCCGCTGCGAGGCGGGACGGTTCGGTGCGTCGGTCTGCGGAGAGCCGGTTTCCCGCAGTTTGGTGCGGATCTGGGCCGGGGTGAGACGGGCGCCGGCCGCCGCGGCCGCGCCCTGGCAGCTCGCGACGGCGCCGACCACGATCGGGGAGGCGCTGGAGGTGCCGCTGAAAATGTCTGTGTACCAATAATCTTCGTTCCGGCCGCCCTGCAGGTCGCCGTATCCCGTGGTGGTGACCTCGCGGCCCCAGCCGTGCGTGTCCAGCCGGGCGCCGAAGTTCGAGAACGCCAGGCGCGATCGTCCGGGGCCGTGGTCGCGGCCGTGCGTGCCCGGCGGCGGTGCGCCCGCCCCGACCAGCACCGCTCCGGAGTCCGCGGCACCGCCCCGGAACGGGTTGCTCCATGAGTCCGGGAAGTCCGCGGGCCGCGTGTCGTACAGGGCGTCGTCGAGATCCTCGCCGCCGTTGCCACCTGCCTCGACCACGATCACGCCTCGGTCCACCGCGTAGCGGATCGCCGCGAAATCGTCGGGCCACCATTCGACGGGGATGTACCCGCGCTGATCCGGCCGGCCGGCGTAGTCGAAACGCGGTCCCGGCCGGTGCAATTCGAGCAGGATGAGGTCGCCGGCGCCGAGTGCGTCCGCGGCGATCCGGGTCGCCGACGCCGATCCCGGGCCGAAGAAGGACACGGCCCGGATCGAGGCCTCCGGTGCGATCCCGGTGATGCCGAACGTATTGACGTCCCCGCTGATCACGCCCGCCACCGCGGTGCCGTGGTCGCGCCAGCCCAGATCGGTCGACGGGACGCCGCCGATCACGCCGCCCTGATTCTCGCGCAGATCTTCATGAGTGAACCGCCACGCGCCCTCCACGTCCACCACTCGCACCCCTGTGCCTCGGCCGCCTGTCCGCGTCCAGGCCCAGCGTGCGTCGATACCGTTCGGTGCGGCGTCGAGATAGCCTTGGCGGACGGTGAATTCGGGTGTCACCGGCGGGGCGTCGGATTGCGCGCGGACCACCGAGACCAGGGGATCGATCGGGGGTTCGGCGGGCGGTTTCACGTAGGCGGCCGCCACCGCGTCGTCGGCGCGCAATCGTTCGGCCAGTGTCGTCAGGTCGGCGGTCGGCACCCGCGCCGCGCCGCGGACGAAGAAGTAGTTCAGGTATCGGGCGCCGGTCGACTCCGCCGGCGTTCCGTACAGGCTCTGCTGCAGGCGGTCGCCGGCGCCGAAGATCCGGACGAGTTCCAGATCGTCGGGAAGCAGTGTGGCAACGTGGCCTTCGGCCGAGCGGGTGGCGTCCAGGGCGACGAGATCGATGGACGCGGCGGCGCCGTGCGTGACCACGATCAGCTCGTGCGGCGAGCGAATGCCGCCGGTCGACGCCGATCGTTCCGAACTGCTGTTCCGATGTGCCGATGTCATGGTGACAGTCAACCTGGTCACGTTGGACCGCGAAGCCCGAATGCGGGCGGTCCGCGTCGAAGCGCCTGCGCCGCGGACGATTACGACCGCCACTCCCGGTCGTCATGCGGTGGTCCCGACCCCTTCCCCGGCTTCCCGGCGGGTGGCCGACAGCAGTTCGTCCAATTGACGCTCGGCGCGTTCGGCGCGGGCGAGGGTTTGAGCGCGGGCGTCGTCGAGAGCGGCGAGACGTTCGGCTGTCTCCGTGCGGGACTTCTCCAGTGCTGCCGCATGCTCGGACCGTAGCGCCGCGGCGTGCTCCGACGCGGTGCGGCGAGTGTCGGCGAGTTCGGTTCGGACCGCGGTGAGTTCGTCGCGCACGCGGTTCAGTTCGTCACGGGTTTCACTCAGCGCCTGGTTACGTTCGCCGACCGCGGCCTCCGCTCGCTCGATGGCGCGCTCGGCATCGGCCGCGCGTTGTACCGCGAGGTCCCGCTCCGCCGCCGAGGCGGTGACCTGTTGGGCCGCCTCCCGTTTGGCCCGTTCGATATCGGCGCTCGCCTTCCGGCGCGCCAGTGCGATCTCTTCGGCCGCTTGCTCGCGGGCGCGCTCGATGTCCGCGGTGGCCTCGCGGCGAGCGGTCCGCACCTCGGCCTCGGCTTCCGTGCGGGCGGTGAACACGTCGTCGGCCGACTGTTTGGTGACGCGGCCGACCTCGGCCAGCGCGTCGTCGCGGGCGGTCAGCGCCTCGGCGATGCGGGCCTCCGCCTGCTCGGCCGCGGTAGCGGCGTCCTCGGCGGCGAATTCGGCCGCGGCTCTTGCCTCTTCGGCCTCGCGGCGGGCCTGTTCGGCCGCGACGGTCGCCATCTCGGCCTCGGCGATGCGCCGCGCGGCGTCCGCCTGAACGGCCTGGACCTGGGATTCCGCGACGGAGGGGTCCGCGAGGGTGGACAGTTCGGCGACCGCCGCGTTGAGTGTGCCGCTCAGCTGATCAGCCAGAGCGCGGAACTGTCCGAGCAGCTCATCGGCACGTAGCCGAGCCGTGGCAACCGGACCCTGTTGCGTCACAGTGACGTTCGCCGCCGGTACCTCGACCTCCTGCTGAAGACGCTGCCGCTCCCGCCATGCGCGCCAACGAGTGTGCTCAGGGTGGTCGCAGTATTCCGATGGTCTGCCGGGCCCGCCGTTGCGGGTGATAGAGCGCGCGCATCCCGGATAGCTACATACGTTCGACACCGGGAAATCGTAGCGTTGGTTTCGTTGGATCTAACGTATCGACACGAAACGAAAACTGCTGGGAGGCAATTCGACCCATGAGGCCCTAACACCCGATAAGTGAACCTTATCGGTGGTTAGGGCGTACGGGTTCCTCTGGCGACATCGACCGAATTCCGTTTCCGTTTGGTTTCTAACAACGAAACGAAACTGCGACGAAAAGCATTGAAAACTGTGCTCGGCAGTACTGGCTGTCCGGGTTGTCGCCAGATGCACCCGTCGATGCGCGCCATACGACAAGTCAGATGAGACTCGACATCATTGGTGCGAGTCGTCGTCATCATCACGCGCGAGCTAGGAAACGTCATCGGGTGTCAGCGGTAGGCCACATGAGAATGGTCAGTGGATCCGGCAAAATCTGATAGCCACCTATCGGCGGGATCGATCGATAGAGCCGATGTGAGCGACTGCAAGCAGGCGAAACCGCTGAGTATCACAACTGGCTGGTCAACGGACTCGGCCCGGTCGATGCGTGACTCCCACGCACGCCGGACGACGAAGAAATGTAGGGATCTGGCCCCACACTGAGCAGCCAGCGCGGATATTCAGACGAGGTCGATCGTCGTTTTCGCCGATTGCAGGCTGTGGTGCGAGAGGTACCGGTGGCGCTGAACGAAGGCCGATCCGCGCCCCGTGGACTGGTGCAGGATCGGTGCTCTGAGTTCGATATGCGCTGGGTGCCCCTTGCTCGTCAGGAGGAAGACCTGGTAGCGGCCATCGGTCCAGCCCGCAGCTCGGCCGGCGGTGATCGCGGCCGCGATCTTCCGGTCGGACTTGTGCGCATCGCCAGTCAGAGCTGCTAGCCGATTGGCTTCGGCTGCAGACCATTCCACGTTGTCGCGGTGATGAAGGATCCGAGGTATCGCGCGTTTTATCTCTTTGTCGGCATAGAAGGCTACGTAGGTGCTGGGACGGAAGTTCCGGCCGGCGGGGCAGATGTAGACCTGATTCGATTCATAGATTTTCCAGGCGTCGGTGCCTGGGACGACGAGGGTGTCGATCGGGGTGACCGGGCGCTGCGCGTAGAGGGCGCTCACCTTCTCGTGGCGTTCGAGCCAGGCGCGCGCATCGGGGCTGATCCATTCCACGAGGCTAAGCATCTCTTCGAGATGGAAGAGAATGTCCTGGGCCAAGAGCGAGTCGTGGTGAGCGAGCCGATTCCGAAACGGGCGCAGTCGTGTCAGCTTGGCGGTGACGTTCTTTCGGAGCCCACGGGGTGCTCCGGGCAGTGCCCTGTTCAACGCGGCCCGCCACAGATCCTCATGCCGGGATCCGAACAATTCGGTCCAGAAACCGAACGAGACACCGGCGATGATCTGGCCTTTGGAATCGCGAGCGGGGCTGATCCGACGAAGGCGTGTTCGGGTGGTTTCGATCTCTTTGCTGATGAACGCGTGGGCTTCGCCGTTGATCGAGGGAATCATGAACCAGGGGATCTTGCGGCGCGCTTCGTCGGCATGTTGGGTCAGTTCGCGATCGATCGCGTTGCGCAGCATGACCTCGACGTACGCGAAGGTCTCCATGCATGCAGCGGAGATTGCCGCATTCCAGGCATACAACTCGAGCGCTTTATCGACGTCGCCGCCGCTCTCGTCCAAGTACGGAGCCAACCGCTCACTGGTGAACAGTGAAACGAGGTTCTTACGCGCGGCAGCGCGAGCAACTGCGGTCACAACGAGGATGCTATCGTGATTAGCGAACGCCCCAGGCCGCCTCTACGCGACGTATGCGACCTGGGGCTCCTTGCTGTCTGGAGCGCGATACCTCCCGTTGACCCATCTCGTGCTGCTGTGCATCTGCAACCTCTTCTCTGCGGTACCTACGCGAGATTATCGGCGAAAGCTCCTGCGGGGCAGCGTTGTCCCACTCGTGGTGTGGAACGACGACTTCCGTTGGTCCACAGCAACGATGTCGCCATCCGAAGTGGCGGAACTGTCGCGGCGGAGGTCAGGAGCGAGCTACGACAGATCAGTTGAGAACCGATACCGGCGTACCAACCGAGGATTCTCCCCCACCGGTCTCACGACGCTTGCGAGGACACGGGTGGGCCCGGTGCTGGAGGCTCGAGGGTCAGGTGGTTCTGTCAGATGTGGCGGTCAACGGAAGAGAGCGAGTGCCGGTGAGTTTCGAGGCGGAGATCCGTACGACCGCAGGAGGAGTGCGTGGGAAGTGGCAGGGCGCGGTCGCGGTGTTCAGAGGCATCCCCTATGCCCAGCCGCCTGTCGGGCCCCGGCGCTTCGCGGCTCCTGTTGCGGTGCGGGCGTGGGATGGAGTGCGGGATGCGTTCGAGTTCGGGCCGCCCGCGCCACAGGCAGGGTCGACGGTCGCGCATGACGGGAATTGCTTGACCCTGAATGTCTGGTCCCCCGACCTCGGTCCGGCCGGATTGCCGGTAATGGTGTGGATTCACGGCGGCGCGTACCGGGAGGGCAGCTCCGGCAATCCGCACTACGACGGCGCCACGCTCGCCGCGGCCGGGGTGGTCATGGTCAGCCTGAACTATCGCGTCGGTGTGGAGGGCTTCGCGCACATAGCCGGTGCCCCGGACAACCGCGGCATTCTCGATCAAGCCCTGGCGCTGCGCTGGGTGCAGGACAATGTCACCGCGTTCGGTGGGGATCCGGGGCGGGTGACCGTGTTCGGCCAGTCGGCAGGCGCGGGGTGCGTTGCGGCGCTGCTCGCAATGCCCAAGGCGCAGGGGCTGTTTCAGCGTGCGATCGCGCAGAGTGTTCCGGGCACGTACTTCTCCGCGGGGCTGGCCGCAGCGATCTCGACAAGGATCGCCGAGGAGGCGGGGGCCCGCGCGACCGTCGACGACCTGGCGCGCGTGGACTCACATGCGCTGGTCGGCGCGTCGGATGCGGTGCTCCGGCGAATGCCGTCGCTGGTCGACTCGTGGGGTCCTATGGCGCTGACACCGACGCCGTTCTCCCCCGTGGTCGACGGGGATGTGCTTCCCTGCGCGCCGTGGCGGGCGCTGGCGAACGGCAGCGTGCGAGGCGTCGAACTGCTCATCGGTCATACCCGCGACGAATACCGGTTGTTCAATCCTCTGCGTGGCCGGGAGGTTGCCGACGACCAGGTGACCACTGCCCTGCGGCATCTCGCTCCTCGGCCGGACGGGCCGGGCGACTACCGTGCCGTCTACGCCGAGTCCACTCCCGCGCAGCTGTACGAAACCGTCCACGCCGACTGGCTGTTTCGTATGCCGAGCCTGCACCTGGCCGACGCCCATGCCACCGGCGGCGGGCCGACCTGGGTCTACGAACTCTGCTGGAGCTTCAACGAGGTGGAGGGCTCCTCGCACTGCCTCGATTTTCTCCTGGTGTTCGGCACACTCACCCCGGCCGAGGTCCGAACTCATCCCGCTGCCCATCCGACCGCGGCCGGCGAAATCCGTCAGGTCGCCCATGCCATGCGCACCGACTGGCTGGCCTTCGCTACGACGGGCAACCCCGGGTGGACGCCCTACGACCCTGACGTCCGCGCGACCCGCGTGTACGCCGCCACTCCGACCACCGCGCCCTATCCCGAGGAACGTTCCCGGTTCGTTTGGGCCACACACCGATTCGACACCCTCGACCTTCCCGGCACCGGGTAGGGCTCGGTTCGGCACCGTGACCGGCTCGCCGAGCGGATGGTGTGCCGGGGAGTTGACTGTGCCGCGAGGGCATAGTTTCCACTGGTGGGGCGGCGAGGAAGTTGCGGGGTCCGCGGAGCGCACGGGAAGGGTGGATGATGGCCTGGAGTACGCGGCAGCTCGCCGCACTGGCCGGGACGACGCTGAGGGCGGTCCGGCACTATCACGAGGTGGGCCTGCTCGACGAACCCGAGCGTGCTTCGAACGGGTACAAGCAGTACCGGACCGAGCATCTGCTGCGGCTGTTGCAGATCAAGCGGCTCAGCGATCTCGGGGTGCCGTTGGCGCAGATCGCGGCGATGGGGCGCGCGGATGAGGACCCCGATGAGGCGATCCGGGTGTTGGACGCCGAGCTGGCGGCGACCATCGAGCGGCTGCAGCGGATTCGTGCGGAACTGGCGGTCATCCTGCGGGATCGGGTACCGGCCGATGTTCCGGCCGGGTTCGGCCACCTCGCCCGGGAGCTGTCCGAATCGGACCGGTCGATGATCATGATCTACTCCCGGCTCTTCACCCCGGAGGCGATGGCGCAGCTGACCGACATGGTGGCGCACCGGCATCCCACCGATGACGAGTTCGATGAGCTGCCCGCCGACGCCGACGCGGCCGCGATCGGAGATCTGGCCGCGCGGATGGCGCCGGTGGTCCGCGAACTCCAGCGGCGGCACCCGTGGGCCGCCGATCCGGCCGCCTATTCCCAGCGGAGCGTCGAGGTCACCGAAGACGCGGTGGTGCAGGCGCTTCGCGACCTCTACAACCCGGCGCAGTTGCAGGTGCTGCGGCGCGTCGATGCCCTCATCGCCGAATCGGCCGACGACCATCGCTGACCCGGAGGAGCCGGACATGACGACATCGAAGAGTAGAGCCCTGCCCGAGCTGGTCGCCGTCGAGGAGTTCTTCGCCGATCCGGAGTTCTCCGGGGCGTCGATCTCACCGGACGGCACCCGCATCGCCTACCGCGCCCCCGCGCACGGGCGGCGGAATGTGTGGGTGCGCGGGATCGACGAGGACCACGAGGACGCAGTCTGCGTCACCCACGATGCGCGGCGCGGCATCACCAGTTACTACTGGACCGACGATCCGCGCTGGCTGCTGTACCTGCAGGACACCGACGGCAACGAGGATTGGCATCTGTACCGGGTGGACCTCGAAGCGCCGGACGAGCCTGCCGTGGACCTGACGCCCCTGGCGCCCGGCTCGCGCGTGTTCGGCGCCGAGCCATCCGCCGCGGTCCCGGGGACCGTGCTCGTGTGGATGAACAAGCGCCCCCACTTCATCGACGCGTTCCGTATCGATGTCGCCCGCGGGACGACCACGCCGCACCTCGAACAGAGCGAACCGGGTGCGACCGTCCTGCTGGACCGTAGCGATCGACCGGCCTTCGCTTCGCAGCTGGCCGAAGACGGTGTCTTTCAGTTCTTTACGATCGACCCGAGCACCGGCGAGAAGCACCCGCTACTTCGTGTCGGGGGCGCTGAGCATCCGATGGGTGCGCAGCCACAGCTGGTGACGCCGGACGGACAAGGCCTGCTGCTCGGCGCCTATCAGGATTCCGTCGATCTGCGGCTGATCCGCGTCGACCGCGAGACCGGGCAGCAGACCGTTGTCGCGGCCGTTCCGGGGCACAGTCTCGACATCACCGGCATGATGGCTCCGGGCGTACTGCCGCCCACCGTATTCCTCAGTCGTCGGACCGGAGAGGTCCTCGCGGCGCGTTTCGTCGGCGACCGGCCCCGGATCGAGGTGGTGGACCCGCACTTCGCCGAGGTCTACGCCGCTCTCGCGCAACTCTCCGACGGCGTGCTCGGCACATTGTCGTCGGACGAGTCCGAACAACGCTGGGTGGCGACCTTCATCCATGACCGCGACCCGGCGGTGACCTGGTTCTACGACCACGCGACGGGACGGAGCCGGCAGCTGTTCCGTGCCTATCCGCGGCTGGACCCGGCGGTGCTGGCACCGATGACCGCGGTCGAATTCCCGGCGCGAGACGGGTTGCCGCTGCACGCTTTCCGCGCCCTGCCGGTCGGTGTCGAACCCCGGAACCTGCCGCTGGTGTTGCTCGTACACGGCGGGCCCTGGGCACACGACACGTGGGGCTACGACCCGCTGGTGCAGTTCCTCGCCAACCGCGGCTACGCGGTGCTGCAGGTCAATTTCCGCGGCTCGACCGGCTACGGGAAGCGGCACACCACCGCCGCGATCGGTGAGTTCGCCGGGGCCATGCACGACGACCTCATCGATGCCGCCGACTGGGCGGTGGCCGAGGGGTTCGCCGACCCGCAGCGGATCGGCATCATGGGCGGTTCCTACGGTGGCTACGCCGCCCTCGTCGGCGTCACCGTCACCCCCGGCTACTTCGCCGCCGCCGTCGACTACGTGGGTATCTCCGATCTGGCGAACTTTCTGCGGACACTTCCGCCGTTCACCCGGCCCTACAACGTCAACAGTTGGTACCGCTACGTCGGCGACCCCGAGGACCCCGACCAGGAAGCCGATATGCGCGCCCGCTCTCCCCTCACCATGGCGGATCGGATTCGTACGCCGCTACTGGTTGCCCAGGGCGCCAACGACGTTCGTGTGGTGCAGGCCGAATCCGACAATATCGTTGCCTCGCTGCGCGACCGCGGTATCCCGGTCGAATATCTCGTCGCCGAGGACGAGGGCCACGGTTTCGCGAATCCGGAGAACCAGATCCGGCTCTACCGTGCCGTCGAGCGGCACTTCGCCCGGCACCTGGGCGGCCGCGCGGAATGATCATGCTCGACCCTAGATTGCTAGCATGCTAGCATCGGCCGGGTGGGCGACGAGGATGTGAAGCAGTTCAACGTCTACCTGCCGATCGGGTTGATCAAGCAGGTGAAGATTCGGGCCATCGAATCGGGGATGTCGCTGTCGGCGCTGGTCGCTGCGGCGCTGCGGGCCTATCTCGACGTTTCCCACCAGCAGCCGGAGACGGAGAAGGATTGATATGACGACCGAAGGCATCGAGGCCGTGTTCCTGGAGACCCACAACTGGGGGAAGACCGCGAGGTTCCTCCAAGGATTGGGGTTCGAGGTCGAATTCGAGACCGACCACAACTCGGGCCAGTTTCGTAACAGTGACGGTCCCTATGTATTCGTGGCGGAGGTGGCGCCCACGCAGGAGCCGCGCGTGCAGTTGGTGTTGAAGGCCGAAAGTACCGATCAGCGGCCGGGCGACGATGTCGAGATCGTCTCCGAGTTCGAGCAGACCCATTTCGGGACTCAGGAGATGACGGTGCGGGATCCGGACGGCCGATTGTGGAGCCTGCAGGCTCCGGGGAAGCAGTGACCGCCGTGCCCGCCGACGCTCAGCCCGACCACACGGCCGTGCGTACCGCGCTGTGGCGTGCGGTGCACCTCCGAAGTGATTCGCCGCCTTATGTTTTCGAGGACGAGGTCGGGCTGCGCCTCGCCGAGCCCGAGGACGGCTGGCAGGAGCGCCCGGACATGGATCCGGTGCTGACCGCCCCGATGCGGGCGGGGATCCTGTCCCGCGCTCGTTTCATCGAAGATCTCGTCGCCGCACAAGCCGACCTCGGGGTCGATCAGTACGTGCTGCTCGGCGCGGGTCTGGACACCTTCGCGCAGCGCCGTCCCGCACTGGCCGAACGTCTTACGGTGTTCGAGGTCGATCAGCCGGGTCCGCAGGCGTGGAAGCGGCGGCGGCTCGGGGAACTCGGCTTCGCGATACCGCCGTGGCTGCGGCTGGTGCCGGTGGATTTCGAGACGGACTCCTGGTGGGATCGGCTGACCGACGCGGGTTTCGATCCGGGGCGACCGGCGGTCGTCGCGTCCACCGGCGTCAGCATGTACCTCACCCGGGACGCGAATATCGCTACCCTGCGGGAGATTTCACGGCTCGCCCCGGGATCGACGCTGGCCACGACGTTCATGGTGCCGATCGACCTCGTCGGCCCGGACGAGCAGCGGCTGCGCGGGTTCGCCGAACAGGGCGCCCGTTCCTCCGGCACACTGTTCATCAGTTTCTTCACGCCCGCGGAGATGCTCAACCTGGCCAAGGAAGCGGGTTTTCCCGCCGCCCGCCACGTCGCGCCGGACGAGCTGATCGACCGCTATTTCGCCGATCGGCCCGACGGCCTGCGGCCCGCGCAGTCCGAGCAGATCCTGGTGGCCACCACCTGAATTCACCGGTCCGGGGTGTCGGTCAAGCAGATCACGGTCTGCTGGCCGGTGGCGACAAGTGCCTTGTCGGCGGCGAATCCACAGCAGGCTGGGGGCGCCGTGTCGCGCACACCGGTCCGGATGCGTCGGTGCTGTGGCGAATAGGTAAACGCCGCATGCGGTTTCGCCGTCGGAGGCCCTATGCGCGGTACTGTGACCGACGATGAACCCACCACTCGATTCCCTCGCCGCCGAGAGCGCGGCCGTGGCCGTGCCCGAGGCCGTGCACACCGAACTCCGCCGCGGCGTGCGCAGTGTGCTCGTGGATATCGCGGCGTTGCGGCTGGTGCGGGAGCGGTTCGACGACGAGCAGGCCGGCGCGCTGCGACGGTATCTGGAGGCGTCGCAGTCACCGAACACGGTGCGTGCCTATCGGTCCGACTGGATCGGGTGGTCGGCCTGGTGCGCGGCCGAGGAACGGCAGGCGTTGCCCGCGGACCCGCTGGATGTGGCGGTGTATCTCGCGGCCGCGGCCGATACCCGCAAGCCGGGCGGCGAGTGGGCGTTCAGCGCCGCGACCCTGGAGCGCAAGAGTGCCGCGATCGCGGCCGTGCACGCCGCGAACGGCTTGCCCTCCCCCACCCGCACCGACGTCGTCCGCCTGACTCTGCGCGGCATCCGGCGGACCCGCCGCACTCAGCCCAATCGCAAACGGCCCGTCCTGCTGCACACTCTGGAGCAGCTCCTCGACGGCCTGCCCACACCCGGCTGGCCGACCGAACCGGCCCGTCGCCGCGATGCCCTGGTGCTGCTCGTCGGTTTCGCGGGAGCGTTGCGGCGCAGTGAGATCGCCGGGCTGCGCCTCTGCGATGTCCGCGTCGACCTCGACCACGCCAGCGGCGAACCGGTGCTGCTGATTCAGCTGCCCGCCACCAAGACCGACCCGACCGGTGCGGCGGCGCAGCGGGTGGCGCTGCCGCGCGGCAGCCGGCCGCGCACCTGCCCCGTCTGCGCCTTCGCCGACTGGACCAGGTTGCGGGAGACGCACTTTCGCCACGGCACGGGGGGTTTGCGCGCCTGGCTGGACGACCGGATGGTCACCGACAGCGGCATCCACCGCTGCCACGCCTTCACCGGGACCACTCTCACCGACCCCGACCTGCCGCTGTTCCCGACCATCTCACGGCACGGCGGTATCGGCAACGACGCCATGTCCGGCCGTGCCGTCGCCGAACTGGTGAAACGCTACGCCGCCCGAGCCGGCCTGGATCCCGCCCTGTTCTCCGGCCACTCCCTGCGCGCCGGTTTCGCCACCCAAGCCGCCCTCGGCGGCGCCAGCGACCGCGAGATCATGCGCCAGGGCCGCTGGTCCAACCCCCGCACCGTGCACGGCTACATCCGCACCGCGAACCCGTTGGAGGACAACGCCGTGACGAAGCTGGGGCTGTAGTCGCTCATCGGGTGGAGACGGTTTCCTGGTGCCGAACCCTTACGGTCGCGCAGCGAAAGTACTACTATCGTCTGTAGTAGATCATGGGAGGGTATCGGATGCACACCATTACAGTCGACCGGGTGATCGCGGCACCGATCGGTGAGGTCTTCGACTGGTTCGCC
Source organism: Nocardia wallacei (assembly GCF_029868745.1). Taxonomy (GTDB): domain Bacteria; phylum Actinomycetota; class Actinomycetes; order Mycobacteriales; family Mycobacteriaceae; genus Nocardia; species Nocardia wallacei_B. Next base: position 58,656 of record NZ_JARWOP010000381.1, read on the forward strand.
GATTCACGCAACTACGCCCGCTCACCGTTCGTGCTGCGCAACCGCTGGGCCCGGCTCGGGGACGACGCACCGTACGGGGTCGGCGCGGTGCGGATCCACCTGTGGTTGATCGGATGGTTCCGCGAACGCGTCACCGCGTACAACCCACCGCACGGCTTCGACTATCTCGTCGAGCGCAGCTTTCCTCCCGCGCGCCACGAAGGCGGCAGCATGACCTTCACCGAGGCGGGCGGCGGCACGCGCATCGTGTGGAGTACCACTTCCGAACTGCCGCTTCCCTTTCCGGCCCTGAACGCCGCCGCGATGAAACTCTTCGGCCCGGTGGTCGCCAAGGCATTCGGCACAATCGTCGACACCGCCGAAGCCGCCCTCACCGATCCGCGATCCGCAGCGACCTGACCACCGGTCTAGGGTGTGCCCGGGGGCGAAGGGGCGAAGGTGTTGGGCAGGCTGCCGTCGCGGCCGCCAGGCGGCAGGTCCGGAACGTCGCCGGAAGTCGGCGGGGGCGAGCTGGTTCCGCCGGGGTCCTGGGGATCCGGTAACCGGTCGGTCTGCTGGTCCGTTCCGGCGGCGTTGCCCTGATTCCGGGTCCCGGCGCGTTCCAGCATCTGCTCGCTTTCCTGGATGGCGCGCTGGGCGACACCCAGGTAATAGCTGTTGATGTCGAGGCCGTCGGGCACGGTGTCCGCGGCTTTCTTGTTGATCTCACCGATCGCCCGCCGGATGGCGTCCCGGCCCTGCCGGGAGTTCTCGCCGGTGCTGTCGATGAGGCGTGCCAGGTCCTGTTCCGTCGCCGCGAAGACCTTCGCCGTGTCGACGAGCAAGGAGGCCTTGCCCTCGTAGGAGCCTATGCCGCTCATTCCGGGCGGGACCGTGAGTGTCGGCGGCGCGGGCCCCGGGCCGGTCTTCCCGGCCTGGGGCGGGTCGCCGAGCATCTGCCAAATGCCGCACAGAAACCCCGGAAGCTGCTCGAACAGGTCATCGACCTCCGCGTTCAGGCCGACCGGCTTCAGCACGCTCGGCATCTCCGTGCACTCACCGCATCCCATATCGACCGGCTGCTTCGGCCGGATGTCGCCGAAGAATGCCGACAAGCCGCCACCGACCGAAGCCCCGCTGGCCTGCGCCGTAATACGTTGGCCCGTCGTATATTTCAGCAGACCGGCCCGGCCGAAGCCGAACAAACTGCCCGCGCCGCCGGCCACAGCGCCCAAGCCCGCGTCGACCACGATATCGCCGAGGGATTCTCCGCGCAGCACACCGTCGAGCGCGCCACCGACCAAGCCGCCGATCGCGCCTCCGGCGATACTGCCGACCGGGCCCCACGCCTTTCCGACCAGCGCGCCGACACCGGGCAGCACGACCTCCGCCGCATTGCCGAGAAATGTGGGCACTTTGTCGGACATCACCGATCCTTCACCTGCCGCGCCTGGAACGCGAGTGGTCAGTTTTCCCGATACCGCAAGTGTGGTTGCCTAGGTATCGAATTCCACATCGGTCGCGGCGCGAAATCCGATTGTGCCCCGAAAACGGCGGGACCACTAGCGAAATGGGGGCTCGTTGAAGGTGCGGAGTTTGCGGGAGTGCAGGCTGTCGCCTTCGGCGCGTAGTAGTTCGACGGCGCGGATGCCGATTTGTAAGTGTTCGGAGACTGTGCCCTCGTAGAAGCGGTTGGCTTGGCCGGGGAGTTTGATCTCGCCGTGGAGTGGCTTGTCGGAGACGCACAGCAGGGTGCCGTAGGGAACGCGGAAGCGGTAGCCCTGGGCGGCGATCGTGGCGCTTTCCATGTCGACGGCGACCGCCCGGCTCAGGTTGAACCGCAGGGCCGAGGCCGAGTAGCGCAGTTCCCAGTTACGGTCGTCGGTGGTGACGACGGTGCCGGTGCGCAGGCGCTGCTTCACCGCCTCGCCGGGCATGCCGCTCACCTGCTTGGTCGCGTCGTACAGCGCGCGCTGGACCTCGGCGATGCTGGGGATCGGGATGTTCGGCGGCAGTACGGGATCCAGGACGTGGTCGTCGCGCAGGTAGGCGTGGGCCAGGACGTAGTCGCCGATCTCCTGGCTCTCCCGCAACCCGCCGCAGTGGCCGATCATCAGCCAGGCGTGCGGGCGCAGCACCGCGAGGTGGTCGCACATGTTCTTGGCGTTGGCGGGACCGACGCCGATGTTCACCAGCGTGATGCCCTGCCCGGTGGACGACATCAGATGCCACGCCGGCATCTGATGCTTCTTCCACGCCTCGTCGGCCACCATCGAATCGTGGTCTCCGGTCCCGGCGGTGATCACCGTGCCGCCGGCGCAGGACAGCGCCTCGAAAGGCGTTGCGGGGTCGGCGATCAGGTCGCGTGCCCAGCGCACGAACTCATCGACGTAGCGGCTGTAGTTGGTGAACAGCACGAACGGCTGAAAGTGCTCGACCGGCGTGCCGGTGTAGTGCCGCAGCCGCGCCAGCGAGAAGTCGGTGCGCAAAGCGTCGAAGTGGCTCAACGGCAGTGGGCCGCTGGTGTCGATGAGACCGTCGGCGATCTCGTCGCCGACCTCGGCCAGGTCGGTGGTCGGGAAGTAGCGGGCCAGGTCGGCGCTCATCGACCGGTCCAGCCCCAGTTCGGCGGCGTCGATGACGTACGGGAACGGGATCTCCTGCCGGGAGGGCCCGACCTCGATCCGGATGTCGTAGTCGTCCGTGATCACTGTCAGCTGTTCGGTCAGGTAGCGGCGCAGCAGGGCCGGGCGGGTGATCGTCGTCCGGTAGCTGCCCGGCCGGGTGAGCCGTCCCCACGCGCGCGACCGGTTCTTCGGCTCGGCGCGGCCGTCCCAGCTGATCCGCAACTCGGGATACACGAACGCACCCGCGGCCCGGACCTCGGCGGCGGGCACGACCCCGCTGTCGACGAAGTCCTTCACCGCCGCGCGCAGCGTGGCGACCGAGCGGTCGTAGCGGGCCTGTAGATCGTCGAGGGTCGCCGCCACGGCCACCTCGGTGACGGTCGGGCGCTCGGGCATCCCGGTGTTCGCCATGGCGTCGCTCACCCCCGTTCCGTCACGATGGCGGGCGGTGCGGTCACCGAAAGATCCGGCGGCACTTCGCGATACGCCTCGATCTGCACCAGCGCCAGCTGGCCGGTGGTGCCCTGGCTCAGCGTCGAGGAGGGCCGGTCGGCGGTCAGCACGTTCGGGTTGCCGTGGCGGCAGTGGCTCGGGTCGGCCGGGTCGGGGTCGTACCAGGCGCCGGTGGACAGCTGCGCGACACCCGGCCGCACCCCGGCATCGACCACCAGACCCGCCAGGCAGGAACCGCGGTCGTTGAACAGGCGCACGATCTCGCCGCCGCGCAGGCCGCGCGCCGCCGCCTCGTCCGGGTGCAGCCGGACCGGTTCGCGCTCGGCGATTTTCACCGAGCGGCTGTGCGAACCGACATCGAGCTGGCTGTGCAGTTTGGTGCGCGGCTGGTTGGCGACCAGCTGGAGCGGGAACCGGGCGGCGGCGGGGCCGCCGAGCCACTCCTCCGGCTCGAGCCACACCGGATGGCCCGGGCAGTCCGGATAGCCGTACCCGGCGATGGTGTCGGAGAAGATCTCGATGCGGCCCGTCGGGGTCGGCAGCGGGTGGGCGTCGGGGTCGGCGCGGAAATCGGCGAACGCCACCTGCGCCGGTTCGGCCACCGGCAGCTCCAGACCCGCGCCGGCCCAGAACTCGTCGAATCCGGGCAACTCCCGGCCGCGCTCCCCCAGCCCGTCTCGCCACTGCTCGTACAGGTGCCGCAGCCACTCGCCGGTGGTGCGGCCCTCGGTGAATTCCTTGGCGACGCCGAGCCTTTCGGACAGTTCGGCGAGGATGGCGTAATCGTCGCGCGCCTGGCCGTGCGGGCGGGTCAGCGCGGGCATCGGGAAGAACATGCGGTCGTTGTCGCCGGCGCCGAAGTCGTCACGTTCGATGGTCATGGTGGCCGGCAGCACGATGTCGGCGTGCCGGGCGGTCGCCGTCCAGAACGCGTCGTGCACGACGATGGTGTCGGGCCGGGCGAACGCCTCGCGCAGCCGCGCGAGGTCCTGATGGTGGTGGAACGGGTTGCCTCCCGCCCAGTAGACCAGCCGGATGTCGGGATACGTGAGGTCCTGTCCGTTGTAGCGGTAGGGCGCACCGGGATTCAGCAGCATGTCGGCGATGCGGGCGACGGGGATGAAGGTGTCGACGCCGTTCTCGCCCTGCGACAGATACGGCACCCGCAGCTGCCGCGTCGGTTCCCCCACATTGGCCGCCGAACCGTAGCCGTGGCCGAAACCGCCGCCGGGCAGCCCGATCTGGCCCAGCATGGCCGCCAGCACCACCCCCAGCCACAGCGGCTGCTCACCGTAGCGCGCCCGCTGCAGCGACCAGCTGACCGTCACGAAGGTGCGCGACCCGGCCATCTCGCGGGCGAGCGCGCGAATCCGGTCGGCCGGGATGCCCGTGATCGCCTCGGCCCAGGCCGGATCCTTCACCACCCCGTCCGCCTCGCCGCGCAGGTACCGGGCGAACCGTTCGTATCCGACGGTGTAGCGATCCAGGAAGGTGGTGTCGGCCGCGCCTTCGGCGTCCAGCACCTGGGCCAGCGCCAGCATCAGCGCGGCGTCGGTATTCGGCCGCGGCGCAAGCCATTCCGCCTGCGCCTCGTCCGGTGTGTCGTCGCGCAGCGGGGCGACCGTCACGAATCGGCAGCCGCGCTCGCGTGCCGCCGCGACCCAGCCCCGCGCGTTGTGCCGTGACACCCCGCCCGGACTGACCGCGGCGTTCTTCGGCGACAACCCGCCGAACGCGACCACCAGCTCGGTGTGCTCGCTGATCACCGACTTCGCCGTGCTGTGGCCCAGCAGCCAGTACAGGTCGCACAGTACGTAGGGCAGCAGCACCGCCGAGGTGCCGAGGCTGTAGCTGTTGACGTGCCGGACGTAGCCGCCCAGGCAGTTGAGGAAGCGGTGCACCTGGCTCTGCGCGTGATGGAAGCGCCCGGCGCTGGCCCAGCCGTAGGACCCGCCGAATACCGAGTCCGGCCCGAATTCGCCGTAGACCCGCCGCAATTCGGCCGACAGCAGCTCGACGGCGCGGTCCCAGGACACCGGCACGAACGGCTCGTCCCCGCGCCGGGCCGCCCCCGGGCCGCGCTCGAGCCAGCCCTGCCGTACATACGGGCGATCGATGCGCGTGGGGTGGTGCTGCGCGGAGGCGACGTTCTCGATCAGGGGCAGCGGTTCGGGATCGCCGCGCCACGGCCGCACCTCGGTCAGCCGCTCGCCGTCGGTGGCGGCCTCGAACGCTCCCCAGTGCGTCAGATGCGTCGTCATGGTGTCCACCGTAGCCGGGCCCACCGACACCGCCGTCGGGCCGCCATCGAGATGGACAGGCGACCAGTTACCGGACAGAATGACGACATTCCCGCGCGGTCCGCGGCCGGGCCCGTGGCCCCGGCTAGCCTGCCGGAAAGTCATCCGCTGTCGATGTAGAGGAGTCCGATGCGCCCGTTCAGCCGCCGTCACGCTCTCGGCCTGTTCGCGGCCGGCACCGCCGCCGCGCTCGCCGGTCCGGCACCGTCGGCCGGTGCCCGCCCGGCCGCGCCGCCGACCGTGCCGGCCCTGGGATCGGACTTCCTCTGGGGCGTGGCCAGCGCCGGGTTTCAGTGCGAAGGCCATGCGCCGGACAGCAATTGGACGCGCTACATCGACGCGCACCCCGCCTACGACCGCTACCGCGACGCGGTCGACTTCTACACCCGCTACGCCTCCGACATCGACCTGGCGGCCGGGCTGGGCGTGGGCGTCTACCGCATCAGCGTCGAATGGGCCCGGGTGCAGCCGCGGCCGGGCGAGTGGTCCGAGGACGGATTCGCCTTCTACGACAGCGTTCTCGACACCATGGCCGCTGCGGGCATCCGCCCGATGCTCACCCTCGACCACTGGGTGTATCCGGGCTGGGCGGCCGAGCGCGGCGGCTGGGGTCACCCCGCCATGCTCGACGACTGGCTGACCAACGCCCGGAAAGTGGTGGACCGCTACGCCTCTCGCAATCCGCTGTGGGTCACCTTCAACGAGCCGACGTTCTATCTGGTGAACGAGACCCGCAACGGCGGCCTGTCCCCGGCCGGACTGCCGGCCATGCAGCAGGCATTGGTGCAGGCGCACAACACGATCTACGACCACATCCACCGCGCGCAGCCCGGCGCGCAGGTCACCAGCAACGTGGCCTACTCCGTCGGCGCCGCGGAAGGCCCGGTCAACGGCGGGATCATCGACCCGATCTCCGACCGGCTGGACTACGTGGGCATCGACTACTACTACGGCTACACCCTGCAGTCGCTGCTGAACAGCGCGCCGCCCAACCCCGATGCGCTGTGGACCATGCCGCTGCAGCCCGAGGGCATCTACTACGCGCTGGAACACTACGCCCGCCGCTTCCCGGGCAAACCCCTGTACATCGTCGAGAACGGCATACCCACCGAGAACGGCGCGCCGCGCGCGGACGGCTACACCCGCGCCGACGACCTGCGCGACACCGTCTACTGGATTCAGCGCGCCCGCGCCGACGGCATGAACGTCATGGGCTACAACTACTGGAGCATCACCGACAACTACGAATGGGGCAGCTACACACCACGTTTCGGCCTCTACACCGTCGACGTGACGACCGATCCGAGCCTCACCCGCCGGCCGACCGACGCGGTCGCCGCCTACAGCGCGATCACCCGGGCGGGCGGGGTGCCCGGCGACTACCGCCCGACCCGCGCGCCGGGCGCCTGCTCGCTGGTCGACACACCCGGCAGCTGCACCGATCCGGTCACCGTGCCGCGGTAACCGGAAGGACCTTCGGCACCTCGACTGCCGACGTTCGGCCCGCCCGCCACCGCGCGCGGGCGGAGGATGCTGGTCTGGTCGGGCTGCCCCCGGCGCTCTGCCCGAGGTGGTGAACTCGCCGGTGCCAGGCCGGAAGCCTGCCCGCCTGCCCGTTGTGCGGCGGTTCACCCCCCGGGCAACATCCGTGCCGCGGAAATCAGCGCCGCGTTCTCGCGTTCGAGCGCCTTGACCGTGCCGCCGTTCCAGCCGACGGCGAACGCCTGTGAGAACGGGTCGGGGAAGATGTCGTCGTGGCCCTGCGCAATTCCGTCGAAGATGGCTCGGGCAACCGACGACGGTGACGCCTTCGGAATCGGGAGCTCGCGCACCATGTCGGTGTCCACGGGTCCGGCGAGCACGGCGTGCACATGGACGCCCTGACCGGCGAGGGTGGCTCGCAGGGACTGGGTCATGGACAGCGTGGCGGCCTTGGAGATCGAGTAGCCGGGACTGACCGGCAATGCCGCCAGCGCCGCCATCGACACCACGTTGACTATCGCGCCCCGCGACTCGACGAGCCGGGGCAGGAGGGCCTGCGTGACGCCGTACGGGCCGAAAAGGTTGACCGCGAGATACCGCTCCAGCGCGGCGCGATCGGCGAGGTCCTCATAACCTCCCAGGCCCGCGTTGTTGACAAGGACATCGAGCGAAGCGACGGCCTCGCCGGCGGCGGCGATCTGTTCGGCGTCGGTCACGTCCAGGGCCAGGGGCGTGACGCGCGCGTCGGGGTGCATCAGGGGCTGCCGCGTGCCTGCGTAGACCCGGGTCGCGCCCCGGCTCAGAGCCTCGTCGACCAAAGCCCGTCCGAGGCCTCGGTTGGCTCCGGTCACCAGAACCGTTTTGTCCGCGAGAGTCATGCGTTCTCCAATCAGGCGAATATGAACCGTCGATGGTGCAGACACCCCGACCTCGAAAAATTGGGCGGGGCATGCAGCGCCCAGTTCGAGGCCCGGGCGGTGTCAGCACACAGAGAAGACCGACGAGCCGACACCAGGCAGGGGTGATGACACGTGACCGCGAGCGACCTGATCGCGAGGGCGCGAGCCGGGGACGGCGAGGCGTTCCGGCAGCTGACCGAGCCGCACCGCCGGGAACTGCACCGACACTGCTATCGGATGCTCGGCTCGTTCCAGGACGCCGAGGACGTGCTCCAGGACACGCTGCTCGCGGCGTGGCGCGGTCTCGACCGCTTCCAAGGGCGTTCCTCGATCCGCACCTGGCTGTATCGGATCGCCACCAATCAATGTCTCAACGCGCTTCGCTCGGCCGCCCGGCGCCCGGCAAAGGAGTGGGATGTGCCCGAAATCGACCCCCCGGAGCCGACCCGGCGCGGCGAGGTGGTGTGGCTGGAGCCGTATCCGGACGCGCTCCTCGACCCCGCGATCGCCATGCCGCTCGGCCCGGAAGCCCGCTATGAGCAAGCCGAGTCCATCTCGTTGGCTTTCATCACCGCGCTGCAGATCCTCCCCGCGCGCCAGCGCGCCGTTCTGATCCTGCGCGAGGTGCTCGGATACCCGGCAGCCGAGGTCGCGGACATGCTCGACGCGACGGTCGAATCGGTCAACAGCGCTCTGAAACGAGCGCGCGCGACGCTGCAACGGCGACTCCCGTCGAGTACGGACGCCGATTCGCCTCCCTCGCCCGCCCAGCAGGCACTCGTGGCGAGGTTCGCCCGCGCCTACGAATCCGGTGATATAGATGCCTTGGTCGCCCTACTCACCGACGACGTTCGCATCTCCATGCCGCCTATGCCCCTCGAATATGTCGGCCGCGACGCCGTCGCCGGCTTCTACGCCGCGCTGATGAGCGGCGACCGGACTTACCACATGGTGCCTACGCGAGCCAACGGCCAACCGGCATTCGGGACCTATTTGCGCTCGGCGACCGACGGAATCCGGCGCGGGACCGGACTTCTCGTCCTCACGCTGGCCGGCAACCGGATCAGCGCCGTGACCCGTTTCGACAACAGCGTGCTCCCGTGGTTCGGGCTCCCCCGCTCACTTCCCCGCAGATGATTTCCTCGGAGGGCAACCCACCGAACCGAAAACCGCTCAGGCAGAACGGCTTTCCGGCACGGCGCGCAGGTCCGCGGTCTCGCGGGAGAAGCGCAGCACGCCGTCCTCGAGCGGTCCCTTGCGCAGCAGGGCGCGGTCGCGGAAGTAGTTGTTGATCACCTTCCAGGGTCCGCGGGTGCCCTGACGCGGCATCACCGCGTCGCCGCGGGTGATGTAGCCGGAGGTCAGCGCCCCGCCCATGAGCGAATCGCGGGAGATGTCGCCGGGCTCGGGCACCGCGACGAACCGGGTCAGCCCGTGGTCGCGCAGATGGTTGAGCAGGCGGCAGAAGTACTCGGCGGCCAGGTCCGCCTTCAGCGTCCACGAGGCGTTGGTGTAGCCGAGCACGATCATGGCGTTGGGGATGCCGCCGAGCAGTGCGCCCTTGTAGGCGACCAGATCGCGCACCGAGACCGGCTCGTCGTCCAGTTCGAGGGTGGCGCCGCCCAGCATCTGCACGGTGAGGCCGGTCGCGCTGATGACGATGTCGGCGGGCAGTTCGTCGCCCGACTCCAGCCGGATGCCGGTCTCGGTGAACGCGGCGATGCGGTCGGTCACGATCGAGGCCCGCCCGCTGCGCAGCACCTTGAACAGATCACCGTTGGGCACCACGCACAGGCGCTGATCCCACGGGTTGTAGGCGGGGCTGAAGTGCCGCATGTCGATCCGCGGTCCGACCTGTGCCCGCACCGCGGCCAGCAGGAGCTTGCGCGAGAGCTTCGGATTGGTCCGAGACAGTTGGAAACTGGCCCGCTGCAAGGCGATATTGCGGGCCCGGCCCGCCTTGTAGGCGAGGGCGGCGGGCACTCGCGCGAATTTCATGCCGACCGCCAGCGGGTCGTCGGCGGGCAGCGCGGTGATGTAGGTGGGCGAGCGCTGCAGCATGGTCACGTGCGCGGCGTCGGCGCTCATCGCCGGGACCAGGGTGATCGCGGTGGCGCCGCTGCCGATCACCACGACCCGCTTGCCGCGATAGTCGAGGTCCTCGGGCCAGTGCTGCGGGTGCACGATGGGCCCGCGGAAGTTCTCCTCGCCGGGGAACGACGGGCGGTAGCCGTTGTCGTAGTCGTAATAGCCGGTGCAGCCGATGAGGAAGTTGCTGGTGTAGGTCTCGGTCTCGCCGGTCTGCTCGTCGCGGGCGGTCACCGTCCAGATGCCTTGTGCGCTGGACCAATTGGCCCGCGTGACCTTGCGGCCGAACCGGATGTGCGGCGTGACGCCGTACTCGTCGGCGGTGTCGGCGATGTAGCGGCGGATGTGCGGGCCGTCGGCGAGCACCTTGGTGCCGTGCCAGGGCCGGAAGCCGAACCCGAAGGTCAGCATGTCCGAGTCGGAGCGGATACCCGGGTAGCGGAACAGGTCCCAGGTGCCGCCGATGGCGGTGCGCCGCTCCAGGATCGCGTAGCTGCGCCCGGTCTGCTCGCGGGTCAGGTGGCAGGCCATTCCGATGCCGGACAGGCCCGCGCCGATGATCAGTACGTCGACATGCCGCGCCATTGAGGTACTCGTTTCGTGTGATCCGCGCCCGGACGTCCGTGACCGGGCCTACCCGCAGGGTACGTGTGATTGCAGGTTACGTCTAGCGCGTGGGCCGCTGTTTCTCCCGGCCCGACCCGGGTATCGCCGCAGCAGCCGACAAGGGAGGACAGGACATGAGCGCCAGTGAATTCATTCCCGAGGGCGCGGATCTGGCGACCCTGCGCGCGGCGTCCTGCCGGTGCCACGGCTGTGAGCTGTACAAGCACGCCACTCAGACCGTCTTCGGCGCGGGACCGGAGAGCGCGAGCGTCGTGCTCGTCGGCGAGCAGCCCGGCGATCGGGAGGATGTGGCGGGCAGCCCGTTCGTCGGGCCCGCCGGACGCCTGCTGGACCGCGCGCTGGCCGAGGCGGGGATCGACCGCGAGACGGTGTATCTGACCAACGCGGTCAAGCACTTCAAGTTCACCGAGCGGGGCAAGCGCCGCATCCACCAGCAGCCCGGCAAGACCGAGATCACCGCCTGCCGGCCCTGGCTCGAGGCCGAGCTGGACCGGATCGAGCCGGACCTGGTGGTGTGCCTGGGCGCCATCGCGGCGCAGTCGGTCATCGACCCGTCGTTCCGCGTGAGCAAGCAGCGCGGTCAGGTGGTAGCGCTGGGCGCGGGCCGCGCGGTGGCGACGGTGCACCCGTCGGCGGTGCTGCGCTCTCCGGACCGCGACGCCGCCTACGCGGAGTTCCTCGCGGACCTGCGTATCGCACGGGCCGCCATGGGATGACGGCCCGCCGCCTATTCCAGCGCGGCGCCCAGCAGCAGCCCCGCGCCCGCGGACGACAGTCCCAGCAGGATGGCCAGCATCGCCACGTGCACCGCGCGCAATCGCCCGTCCCCGCGGGTGCGCGCCAGATGCACCCACCAGATCGTGGCGATCGCGGTGGCCGCCAGATGCAGCCAGACAAGGTGCCGCAACAACGAGGCCGACGCGCCCGATCCGGGCGGGGCTTCCGGGTGTGGATTTTCCAGCTGGCTGCGAACCAGCTCCGACATCGCGGTCATCACCATCTCGGGCACGCCCCTTCCGTTGCCCGTGCGGGCCTGCTTCGGCCCGGTGGTATCGGCAGGGTTCCACGGTCCGGCCAGGGCAAACATCGAGCATCACGATCCGGCCGGAACAGCCTGAGGGTACGCGGTGACCGTTTCCCGGCAGGGGGCGTTTCGCCGACCGGAGCGACCGGCCCGCACGCTGTAGGCTGACCCGAGCACGCGATCCGTTCACCTGCACCGGCGGGTTGGGCGCCGGTGTCGTACGCCTTCGACAATGACGTCATCGCGTCCGCCGATGCCGCCGTATTCGCGTCCGCAGGGACCGACAGTGAGGATTACCAGAACGTGGGCAAGCTCGAGAACTTCTCCACTCGCAACGGGGGTTTCCGCGACATCGTGGTCACCGCGGTGGAGATCACGACGTCGATCGGCGCCGACACCGACAGCAGCTGGCAAGGCCTGCTCTCGGGTGCGAGCGGGATCAAGACGCTGACCGACCCGGAGATCACCGAGGCCGGCCTGCCGAACACGATCGGCGGCAAGCTCGTCCACGACCCGACCGCCGATCTCGACCGGGTCCGCAAGCGCCGGATGTGCTACGTGCAGCAGATGGCGTACGCCATGGGCAAGCGCCTGTGGGCGACCGTCGGGGAACCGGAGGTCGACAAGGACCGCCTGGGCGTCTGCATCGGCACCGGCCTCGGCGGCGCCGACACCATCGTCGACGCCAACGACGCGATGCGCGCCGGCGGCTACCGCAAGGTGTCGCCGTTCGCCGTGCCGATGAGCATGCCCAACGGCGTATCCGGCGTCGTCGGCCTGGACATCGGGGCGCGGGCCTGTGTGGTCACCCCGGTCTCGGCGTGCGCGTCGGGCAACGAGGCGCTCGTGCACGCGTGGCGCACGATGATCCTGGGCGAGGCCGACATGATGGTGGCCGGTGGCGTCGAGGGCTATATCAACCCGATGGCGATCGCCGGATTCACCATGGCGCGCGCGCTGAGTTCGCGGGTCGACGAGCCCGAGCGCGCCTCGCGTCCCTTCGACCGCGACCGCGACGGTTTCGTCTTCGGCGAGGCGGCGGCGCTGCTGGTGCTCGAGACCGAGGAGCACGCGCTGGCCCGCGGCGCCAAGCCGCTGGCCCGCCTGCTCGGCGCCGGACTGACCGCCGACGGCTACCACATGGTCGCGCCGGACCCCGAGGGTCTGGGCTGTGCGCGCGCGATGCGCCGGGCCATCGAGACCGCGGGCGTCACCGCCGCCGACATCGATCACGTCAACGCCCACGCCACCGGCACCTCGATCGGCGACCTGTCCGAGGCGAAGGGCATCGCGGCCGCGATCGGCAGCCACCCCGCCGTGTACGCGCCCAAGTCGGCGCTGGGTCATTCGGTGGGCGCGGTCGGCGCGCTGGAGGCGGCCATCTCGGTGCTGACGCTGCGCGATCAGGTCATCCCGCCGACGCTCAACCTCGAGAATCAGGACCCGGAGGTCGACCTCGACGTGGTCCGGGACAAGCCCCGCTACACCAATGTCGAGTTCGCGATGAACAATTCGTTCGGCTTCGGCGGGCACAACGCCGCGGTGCTGTTCGGCAAGTACTGAGTTCGGAGTACCGGTTCCGCTCGCCCCGCCGTCAGCCGGCGGCCTCCGCCGAGGAGGCCGCGCGGGCCCGGCGGCGGCGAGCGGCGTCGAGGTCGGCCGGCTCGTCGAGATCGGCCTGCTCGGGGGCGCGGGCTCGGTAGCGGGCCACCACCTCGGCCAATTCCGGTGACCAGCGCTGGATTTCGGCGCCGATCGGGCCCTCGACGTGCAGCTGGCACATCAGTCCGGCCGCGGTCAGCACGCAGCGGGCGAACGGGGTGTAGTCCGCGGGCATGGTGAGTTCGCGATTGACATTGGTCAGCCGCAGGTCCAGGGCGCGCAGCACGCGCTTGCGCAACCATCGCGTCGACAGCTGGAAGGTCGGCGCCAGCAGCGGCTCGACGAACGGCTCGAGCTGTTTGCCGAGCGCCTCCACGTCGAAATCCCGGTCCGGATCGACGAATCCGTGCGCGCGGATCGCGTCGCGCAGTTCGGGGTCGCCGCCGTTGACGAGCGCCTCGCCGATGCCCGACACGGCGTCGAGGAAACCCTCCGGCGGAAACGGTGTGCAGGCCCCGAAATCGACCACACCCAAGCGGCCGTCGGGCAATACGCGGAAATTGCCGGGGTGCGGGTCGCAGTACAGCATGCCCGTCCGCTGCCAGGCCGACAAGGTGAACCGCAGCACCAGCATCCCGGCCCGGTCCCGCTCGGACTGGGAGCCGGAGGCGATCAGCCGCGACAGCGGCACGCCGTCGAGCCACTCCGAGACCACCACGTCGCCCTGCTGGGCTACCACCCGCGGGATCAGGAAGTCCGGGTCGTCGGCGTAGGCGGCGGCGAAGACGCGCTGGTTGTCGGCCTCGGCCGCGTAGTCGAGTTCGGCTCGCACCGATCCCGCCAGCGCCTCGGTCAGCGATTTGATGTCCGCGCCCGGCGCGAAAACCGGTGCGAGCGCGGAGATCCGGCGCAGTTCGTCGAGATCGCCGAGGACCGCGGCGCGGGCGCCGGGGTACATGACCTTCACCGCGACCGGGCGGCCGTCGTGCCAGACGGCCCGGTGCACCTGCCCGATGCTGGCCGCCGCGGCGCGCCGATCGTCGAAGTCGGCGAACCGATCCCGCCAGTCCGCACCGAGACTCTCGGCCACGGCGGCATGCACCGTGCGCGGCAGCATCGGCGGCGCGGAGTCCTGCAACCGGCTCAGCGCGGTGCGGTACGGCTCGGCCAGCGCGGGCGGCAGCGCCAGCTCGTAGATGGCAAGGAGCTGACCCAGTTTGGCCGCGCACCCTTTCAGTTCACCGAGCACCTCGAAGATGTGCTGGGCGGTGCGGACCTGGATCTCGTGCTCGATCTCGGCGGGCGAACGTCCCAGCGCCCGTTTGCCGACGCCGGCGGCCCGCCGCCCGGCGAACGCCACCGGCAGGGCGGCCAGCTTCGCGTTGCGAACCATCCTGTGCCCCGGCGGATTTCCGTCCCGGCGGGCACGGCCCCACGCGCGACCGGCGCCGGTGCGTTCGTTCTCCGGCCGGTCGCCGACGCGACGAAAAGACATCGATCACCCCATCGTGTGCACAGCCCGCAACCCATGCACGTGCAGTTCGGCTCAGCACAGCTTAGACTGTCTGGGACGTAGCCGAAAAGTGTTCGTGGGTCAACCACATCGGTCAACCACATCGAAAGGGTTGAGAGATCAATGGGAGCGCAGACGGTCGTCGCCGATGTCGCCGACGAGTTGGCGCGCCGGGTGGCGGCGGGTGAGTACACTCCCGGCGACCTGATGCCCTCCGTTCGCCAGGTCGCCGAGGAGTTCGCGATGAATCGCGCGACGGCGCAACTCATCCTGGGCCGGCTGGAGTCGCACGGGTTCGTGGAGGCGCATCGCGGCAAGGGTTTCACCATCCGCGATGTCCGCGAGCACGGCGGAGTCGAGGTGTACCGCAGGCTGTTCCGGCTCTCGCTGCCGCAGCCCGAGGTCGCGGTCGAGATGTTCCGCGATATCGTCACCATGCAGCGGCAGATCGTGATGGACGCGTTACTGGTCTACACCGCCGAGCCGCACGGCGCGGATACCGCGCTGCTGGAGCGGTCCATCGACGACCTGGAAACCCTGGCCCGCCAGCCCAATCCGAACCTGTCGGCGCTGTTCGCCGGTGAGCTGGCCCTGGTCCGCACGCTGCTGTCGGCGCTCGGCCACAGCATGCAGCGCGCGGTGCTCAACTCCATCGGCGAGATGATCCTCGAGGTGCCCGCCGCCGTCGAGTCCTATTACTCGGTGGGCCCGGATCTACACGTGCTGATGTGGCGGGCGCTGGCGGCGGTGTGGGATTCCGAGTCCGGCCCGTCGGACGCGCAGGTGGCGCTGTTCGAGGACCTGTTCGGGATGTTCCACGACCGTGTCGTGGCGCATTTCGAGCAGGTGATGAGCCCCGGGGAGGCGCCGGCCGCGGCCACCGCCTGACCTCACCGCGGCTTCCCGCCGTTGGTAAGGGTTCAGGCACGGTTCACCTACATCTTGGCCTAACCTCGCGCGCGGGACCGCCGGTCTCGGTTACCGTCGAGTCGGCAGGGGGTTCGCGAGCACGTCCTCGAGGTATTCGCGCACCGCGAATATCGCGCGCTCGGCGGCCGTCTCACCGGGAAAGGTTCTGCGGCGCAAGGAGTTCGGTCGTGTCTGTTCGAAAAAGTTGTGGTGCCCTCGCGTCCGCGGCGGCGATAGCGGCGGCGCTGGTGTCGGCGGCCGGAACGCCGGCGGCGCACGCCGCGCCCGGCGGCTGCCCGGACCTGTACGTGGTCGCCGTGCCCGGTACCTGGGAGACCTCGCGCGAGGAGCCCCGGGAAGGCATGCTGTCCGCCGTCACCGACGGCCTGCCCGGCAATATCCGCACCGACTACGTCAGCTACGCGGCGACCGCGATGCCGTGGGAGGGCGAGGTGTACGGCCGGTCCAAGCAGGAGGGTATCGACAACGCGCGAAACCTGGTCGCGGACATGGGACGCGCCTGCGCCGCCACCCGGATCGCCCTGCTGGGCTACAGCCAGGGCGCCGACGCCGCCGGTGACCTGGCCGCCCAGATCGGCACGGGCCTCGGGGTGGTGCCGCCGGACCGGGTGGCCGCGGTGGGCCTGCTCGCCGACCCGCGCCGCTCCCCGACCGATCCGATGGTCGGCCCGCCGGTGCCCGGCGCCGGCGCGGGCGGGCCCCGGATCGGCGGATTCGGCTGGCTGACACCGCGAGTGCGCAGCATCTGCGCCGTCGGCGACCTGTACTGCTCCACGCCCGACGACGATTACGCCACCCGGATCGCCGGCTTCTTCGCGCAGCTCTCCGCGCCCGATCCGGGCCTGGCGAACCGGTATCAGCAGGAGGCGCAGTCGATCATCAACGATCTGATGGCCGCGGGCGGGCTCCCGATGTTGCAGAGCCAGTTCAGCGATTCCGCCAACGAACAGCGCCGGCAGGAGCTCGAGGAGTTCTACAGCTCCAAGGTGCATCAGGAGTACGCGTCGTACGTCGTCGACGGCAACGGCGCCACCGCGACCGGCTGGCTGCGCAACTGGCTGCGCGACGCGGCGCGCTGAGCCGACCGGCCTCCGATACTCCTGAAATTCGCCAAACGGTCCTTCTCCCGACCCGATATCTCGTACGCTACCGACCGGTAACGGGTAGTTGGGGGCGGGTTTGCGAATGAGGGCTCGGTGCGGCAGCGGATAGGTGCAACGCCGGCCGAGGCCGACGAATTGCAGGTGGCTGGCATGAGTGGAACAAGCACGGCAACCGATACGGTGTCGTCGCTTCGAGAACGACTGATAGATGCGACAATCCAACTCCTCTCGACGGAGGGGCTCGCGGCGCTGACGGTGCGACGGGTCTCCCGGATATGTGATGTATCGACCATGGCGATCTATTCGAATTTCAGCGGCATGCCCGGATTGCTGCGGGCGGTCGGCTCGGTCGGCTTCGCGCAGCTCAACACCCGCCTGTCCGAGTGCGCGATCAGCGACGATCCGATTACCGACATTCTGGTGCTGGGCTTCATCTTCCGCGACGAGGCGCTGCACAAGCCGGAGCTGTTCCGGCTGATGTACGCCACCGAGTCGCCGAAGGCGGAGGTCAAGCTCAACCGGGGCAATATCCTGTCCGGCTCGGGCGACTCCGATTTCGAGAACTTCGCCGAGAGCTTCGACCACGTGGTGCGAGCGACCCAGCGCGCGCTGGACGCCGGGCTGATCCGGGCGACGAACGCGCGGGCCGCGGCCGCCCAATTCTGGACGGGCCTATACGGGTTCATCCAGCTGGACATGGCCGGGCTCTACGGCGACGAGGGGCTCACCGAGGTATTGCTGCCCTCGATCGTCAACATCCTGATCGGGATGGGCGCCGAACCGGCGCGCGTGCAGCAGTCGGTGACGCGGGTCGCGCAGCTGGTGCTGTCACCCAGCCAGGATCCCGTCACCCTGACCTGAGCGTTCGGTCCTCAGCGGGGCGGGCGCAGCTTCGCTCCGGCTCGCTGCGCCCGGGCCATGAAGCGTTCGGCGAAGCCGTTGCGCTTGGGCAGCAGTCCCAGTTGCAGCAGCAGTTCGTTGAGGTCCCAGGTGGCCTTGCTGCGCCAGATCAGCCCCGACCGGAACTGCCAGATGTCGACCACCAGCAGGTCGAATTTCTTTCCGGTGGCGGCGAATCCGGGCGGGTCGATGGGTCCGAGATGGGTGCCGCTCATCCGCCACGGCACGATCGCGGCGCGCTCGTCGGCGGTGATCGTGGGTTCGAAGACCAGGTCGTAGGAGACGTCGGGGAACGATCGCACGGTGTCGCCGACGAATTTCGCCACGGCCGCCCGGCCGATGATCAGCCCCTCCTCCGAGGGGTCGAGCCAGCGCGTGTCGGTGCTGACGCAGGCGGCGACGGCGGCCGGGTCGCCGGTGTTCCATCCGGCGATGTAGCGATCGACGAAGGCCCGCAACCAATCCCGGCCGGCGATCGGCTCGGCGTCCGGGTCGAGCGTGAATTCACCGGAGTGCATGGGCGCGAAAGTACACCCATAACATTGTCACGGTGTTGATAACGATGTAATCGGTGGCAATGACGATGTTATCGGAAATCCCGTTCTCGAAAACTCTCCGGCGACGCTCTGGACAAATAACGATGTCAGCGCGCAATAACAACGTCAGGACACTGCCGCAGCACATCACAATTCACGTTTGTCATGCCTACTTGCACTGCGCCGCAAAGACTTTCACCGAAGTTGACCCATGGCAACGATTATCGAAACTATGCTGTCCAACTGGCCCGGGAAATACTCGGCCGCACAGTCTTACCGCCGCGCACCGGTCGGTGCAGATATTCAGAGGACCGCGCCATGTCCGATGCAGCAATCGTCGGGATCGGCTGCCGCTTTCCCGGTGGCATCGAAGATCCCGCTTCCTTCTGGGATTTCCTGATCCGGCGGGGTGACGGCATCGTCGAGGTCCCGCCGGACCGGTGGAGCCTGGACAAGTTCTACGACCCCGACCCGGAGGCGCCGGGCCGCATGTACACCCGCCACGGCGGCTTCCTCGGCCGATCGCTGTGGGAGTTCGACGCGGACTTCTTCGGCATCTCCCAGCGCGAGGCGTCGATCATGGACCCGCAGCAGCGGCTGCTGCTCGAGGTGGCGTGGGAGGCGCTCGACGACGGCGGCATGGCCGGGCGCATCGGCGGGCGCGACGTCGGCGTCTTCGTCGGCGGGTTCATGATGGACAATGCCGTGGGGCGCAACGTGGTCCGGCACGCGATCAACAGCCACACCCCCACCAGTTCCTCGCATACCCTGCTGTCGGCGCGTATCGCGTTCCTGCTCGATCTGCACGGCCCGACCATGACGATCGATACCGCCTGCTCCTCCTCGCTGGTGGCATTGCATCAGGCGGTACAGGCGCTGGCAGCCGGCGAGTGCGAGTCGGCCATCGTCGGCGGCACCAACGCCATGCTGCAGCCGGAGACCTTCATCTCGATGTGCAAGGGCCGGTTCCTCGCGGTCGACGGGCACTGCAAGTCGTTCGACGCCGCCGCCGACGGTTACGGGCGCGGCGAGGGCGCGGGCGCGGTGATCCTCAAGCCGCTGGCGGCCGCGCGGCGCGACGGCGACCGCGTCTACGCGGTGGTGCGCGGCAGCGGCGTGAACCAGGACGGCCGCACCCTCGCCATCCCGGTGCCGAATCCCGTTGCGCAGGAACAGCTCGCGCGCCGCGTGCACACGCGGGCCGGGATCTCCCCGGCGGAGATCGGGTTCGTCGAGGCGCACGGAACGGGCACGCCGGTCGGTGATCCGATCGAGCTGACGGCACTGGGCCACGTGTACGGCGCGGTCGACGGGCGTACCGAGCCGCTGCCGGTGGGCTCGCTGAAGAACAATATCGGGCACACCGAGGCGGCGGCGGGCGTAGCCGGGGTGATCAAGGCCGCGCTGACGGTTTACCACGGAACCGTCGCCCCGCAGGTGCGCCTGGACAATCCCAACCCCGAGATCGACTTCGACGGCCTGCGGCTGCGCGTGCCGATGGCTCCCGAGCCGCTGCGCCGACCCCTGGTCGCGGTCAACAGTTTCGGCTACGGCGGCACCAACGCTCACGTCATCATCGGCCCCGCAACGGATTCCACCGTGACCGCGGGCCGCCGCCCGGATACGGCCATCGTGACGGGACAGGCCGCGACGGCCTCGCTCGAACCCCAACCCGCCGCGATTGTCGTGCGGGACAACCACCCAGGGCTGCCGATCTTCCCGCTCTCCGCGCGGAGCGAGACGGCATTGCGGTCGCTGGCCGCGGAACTGGCGGTCGACGCCGAGCCCGTGGACCGGCTCACCGCCGCGGCCTGGGTGCGGCGGGCGCATCATCCGCTGCGGGCGGCGTTCCGCTACGCCCACTCCGACGATCTCCGCGCCCAACTGGCCGAATTCGCCGCGGGCGGTGGGCAGGCGCCCGCCCGCGCGGTGACCGAGGGCGATACCGATCCGGTGTTCGTCTACAGCGGTATGGGCCCGCAGTGGTGGGGCATGGGGCGCGAGCTGCTGCGCGGCGACGGCCCGGCCGCCGCGGTGGCGCGCGAGGTCGACCGGGAGTTCGGCAAGCTCGCGGGCTGGTCGATTCTCGACGAGATGCTGCGTGCCGAGGCGGATTCCCGCATCACCCGCACCGAGATCGCGCAACCCGCGAACTTCCTGCTGCAAGCCGCGCTGACCGCCGAACTCGCCGAGCGCGGCATCCGGCCCGCCGTGGTCGTGGGCCACAGCGTCGGCGAGGTCACCGCCGCGTATGTGTCGGGGGCGCTGACCCTCGCCGAAGCGGTGACGGTCAGCTACCACCGCTCCCGTCTGCAGGCCACCACCGCCGGCAGCGGCGCGATGCTCGCGGTCGGGCTGCCCGCGGCCGAGGCCCGCGACCTGCTGGCCGACCTCGACGGCGTGGACGTCGCCGCGATCAACAGCCCGTCGGCGGTAACCCTCGCGGGCCCCGCGCCGATCCTGCTCGACCTCGCCGAAAAGCTCACCGCCGACGGTGTTTTCGCTCGCATGCTGCGCGTGGAGGTGCCCTACCACAGCCGGTTGATGGATCCGATCCTCGACGAGCTGCGCACGGCGCTGGCCGCGCTCGCGGCCCGCGACACGTCGGTCACCGTGTACTCCACGGTCACCGCGGCGCGGGCGACACCACAGGATTGGGACGCCGAGTACTGGTGCCGCAACGTGCGCGAGTCGGTCCGCTTCGCCGACACCGTCGAGACCCTGCTCGGTGACGGGCACCGGATCTTCCTCGAGGTCGGACCGCATCCGGTACTGAGCGGCAGCATCCGGGAGATCCTGCTGCACCAGGGCGGCGCCGGCGCCGCGGTGCCGACCCACGCCCCCGGCGGCGCCGACCACCACACCCAGCTCACCCCCCACACCCCCCCCCGCCCCCACTCCTCCACCGGGGGGGCGGGGCGCGCGCCGAGGTCCGCGACCTGTCCATCGAGGAGCCCGATATCGAAGACGTGGTCCGCCGCATCTACGACGCGGACTCGGGCTCGCGCGGCCCCTGGGGCTCGGGCTCGCGCGGTCCCTGGTCCAGTCGGAAGGGCGGATACTCGTCCCGCATCAGCGATGTGTAGGCGCGCACCCGGATCGTCCACCGGTTCACGCCCATCACGAACGCGTACAGCCCGCCGGGATAGCTGCCGGTGAACAGCAGACCGATCACCGCGATGACGAGGAGAATTCCCAGCAGCGGCGGAAAGAACATGCCGCCGCCGCCGTCATCGCCCCAATACTGCCCGCCGCCCGTCAGCGCCCACACGATCAGATATTGCGGAATAGCCAGCAACCACCACTTGATCAACACCAGACCGCGCGACAGCCGCTCGGGATAGTCGACCTCGAGATCGGCCGGATAGTCGTCGTTCGAGCGCAGGCTGAACGGCGGATACCGATCGGTGCCCAGCGCCGAGAACGCGTAGAAGCGCACCCGCCAGGACCAGCGCATGACACCCACATTGAAATCGAAAAGCCCACGGGGATAACGGGTTGTGAACAGAATGGCAAAGAATGCGATCACGGTCACCACGGCGTACGCGATGCTCAGGAAGAACAGCACGATGTAGTGCGGTATCGCCAGAATCCATTTGACGATCCATTGCCACCGCGACAGCGCGGGGTCGAGATCGCCTCGCACTCTGATCGGGTTCGGATTCACGGTTTCCGGATTCATGATCACGCTCCTCTCGGGCGTTTCGGCCCTGCGGTCGGGCCGGTTGTGTCGTCAATTGTTTCCCATGCGGACGCAAATTCATGGGACTTTCCACACTGGACGTGTCATAACAGCTCGACGCCCGGCGTGTCGCATTCGAGCCAGTGTCGTGGCGAACGGCTGTAGCTGTTGCGGAAGCCGCCGGGGTGTGCGACGTTGCTTGTGATTCTCCGCGGCATGCGCCGGAGGTCGGTGTCGAGCGAAAAGCGAGGAGTACAAGTGCAATTCCGCCGCGCTCGATTGTTGCCGTCAGGTAGCAAAAGGCTCACACCGCTGGCCCGCGTGGTCCGCCCCCGCACCATTCGCGGTCAGCTCACGCGAGTCCTGGTGGTGTCGGTGGCGCTGGCGCTCGTGCTGCTCGGCGTGATCGTCGCCCGCGAGGTCGGTTCGTATCGCGATACCGATGCCACCGTCCGCACGGTCTCGCTGGCCCTGTCGGTACAGGACGCCGTGCACGAACTGCAGCGGGAACGCGGCCTCAGCAACGGCCTGCTGGGTGGTGATCCGGCGCTGCGCGCGACGGTCGACATACAGCGTGCGGCCACCGACCGGGCACTGGCGGCGCTGGACACCACGCTCGCCACCGACGCGCCCGGCGTGGCCCCGGCGCGTGGCGCGTTCGACCAGCTCGGCACGCTCGGCGACACCCGGACGCGGATCGACACCGGCCGCCTCGACCGCGCCGCGGCCTTCCAGTTCTATACCGGCGCGATCAGCGCGCTCGGCCGCACCCGCTCCGGACTCGACCATGCCCGCGACGACCGGGTGTGGCGCGGCCTGCAGGCGCTGTACCGGCTCGGCGACGCCAAGGAGTACACGGGCCAGGAGCGCGGCTTCCTCAACGGCGTGTTCGCCGCGGGCGGCTTCGGGCCGGGCGAATACGTGCAGTTCCTCAACATCCGCGCGGGTCAGCAGGCCGCGGTCGAGGCCTTCCGGGAGGACGCGACCCCCGAGCGCCGGGCGGGGTTCGACGCCGCGCTGCGCTCCGCCGACGCCACCCGGGCCGCCGAGTCCGAGGCGGTGGCGCTCGCCTCCGACCGCGGGCCGCTGACCCGCCCGGTGGACGCCGCCGACTGGTGGGCGCGGACCACCGCCGTGATCGACGCGCAGCGCGGCGTGCAGGGCGCGATCGGCGCCGACATCGAAAATCGGGCCGATCAGCTGCGCCGCGAGGCCGCGACCACCCTCGGCGTCTACACCGGCGCCGCCGTGCTGGCGCTGCTCGCCCTGGTGCTGCTGGTGGTCGCCAGTGCGCGCGCGATCGTGCGGCCGCTGGCCGCGCTGGCGGCGGAGGCCGACGACGTGGCCTCGCGGCGGCTGCCGGAACTCATCGCGGCCTGGCACACCACCACCGGCGCCGAACCCGATCCGCCGCAACGGGTCCGGACCCCCGCCGCCGCCAGCACCGAGATCGTCTCGGTGGCAGAGGCTTTCGACCGGGTACAGGTCACCGCCTACGAACTCGCCTCGCAGCAGGCGCTGCTGCGGCGCAACACCACCGAGTCGCTGGCGAATCTGGGCCGGCGCAACCAGAACCTGGTGCGCCGCCAGCTGGCGCTGATCAGCGAGTTCGAGCGCGAGGAACTCGATCCCAAGATGCTGGGCAATATGTTCGAACTCGACCATCTCGCGACGCGCATGCGCCGCAATGCCGAGAGCCTGCTGGTGCTCGTCGGCGAGGCGAGCCCGCGGCGCTGGGCGGAACCGATCCCGCTCACCGACGTCATCCGCGCGGCGCTGTCGGAAGTGGACGACTACCGGCGCGTGACCTTGCGCCGCGTCGACGACGTGCCCGTCACCGGCGCGGTGGTCAGCGAGCTGGCGCACATGGTGGCGGAACTGATCGAGAACGGCCTCGCCTTCTCACCACCGGACCTCGAGGTCGAGATCTACGGCCGCCGCATCGGGCAGCAGTACCTGCTCGCCATCGTCGACCACGGCGTCGGCATGCCCGCAGCCCAACTCGCCGAAGCCAACGCCCGGCTCCGCGGCGACGCCGAATTCCTGGTCGCCCCCACCCGCTTCCTCGGCCACTATGTCGTCGGCCGCCTGGCCCGCCGCCTCGGCATAGCCGTCGAACTCACCGTCTCCCCGGTCAGCGGCGTGGTGGCCCGCCTCCTACTCCCCACCACCCTGCTGGCCGACCCCACCACGCCTGCCCCCGATTCCGTCGCTTCTTCCGAACCTGTAGCGGCTATCGGCCGTTCGGGCCTTCCGGAGGGCGTGCCCGCCGCATCCGCAGCGCGATTGCCCGTGGTCAGCCAGCCCACGAACGGGAGCGGGCGTGCCGAGGTGCAGCGCGGAGATACCTCGCAGTGGGCCACCGGGACATCGACCGAGTCCTCGGCATGGCCTCCCGGATCGCCTACGCGGCAGAGTGCTACAGCGGAGGCGATTTCGTCAGGGCCGCAGCCGTTTACGTCCGTGTGGCCCCCGGATGCGGCAGAACAGTCCGATTCGGCAGGGGAGCTCCCGGATTCGACCGTGAGGCAGCCGGGTTCGATCGGGCGGCAGCCGGATACCACCGAACAGCAACCGAATCCCATCGGGCGGCAACCGGATTCGGCGGGACAACAGCCGGGTTCGGGGCTGCAGCCGGGTTCGGTGGGGCGGCACAGTCTTCGTGTCGGCGGGACGGATGGGGCCGTAACCGGGGCGTATCCGGATCCGTTTCCTACGCTGCCGCCCGGGCCGATGAAGGATTCGTTGTTCGCCGCGGCGGTGGAGCGGGGGCGGCACGGCGGGGCGGGTGAACCTCACAGTGGCGGAGACACGCCGGTAGCCGAAGTTCAACGTACGCGAAACGGTCTCGTCAAGCGGGCGCGGAAGACTCGTGATGCGGGGAATCGCCCGGCGGCCCCGCCCCGGCATCCGGTGGCGCCGGCCGCCGATCGCTCCCCCGACCAGGTCCGCAGTATGCTCGCCGGTTTCCGCAGCGGCCATCAGCGCGGCGAAACCGAAGAGCGGCAACGGATTCCGGTACCGACGAACCAGGAGGAACCCAGGTGACCACCCACCTGTCCGACACCGACCCGCACGCCTTCAACTGGCTGCTCACCGACTTCGTCCGCACCACCGACGGCGTGCGCGACGCGGTCGCGGTGTCCTCGGACGGCCTGCTGACGGCGATGTCGGACGGCCTCGACCGGACCGACGCGGATCGGCTGGCCGCCATGGTTTCCGGCCTGGTCAGCCTGTCCCGCAGCGCCTCGCGCAGCTACGACTTCGACGGCCTGAAACTGATCATGATCGAGATGCGCCGCGGCTTCCTGCTCGTCTCGGCGATCGCCGACGGCAGCTGCGTCGGCGTGATCGCGGACAGCGACGCCGATGTGGGCCTGGTCGGGTACCAGATGGCCGTGCTGGCCGACCGCGCCGGCGCCCTGCTCACTCCAGCCCTCATCACCGAACTGCGGGAATCGCTGCGCAGATGACCGAGTCGCACCGGCTGCCCGACCACCGGATGATCGCCCTGAACCGACCGGATGCGTGGTCGAGTTCCACTGTGGCACAATCAGACCCGACGACATCACGCTCCACCGAAGATCCCGTGGTGCGACCGTTCCTGATGACCGGCGGCCGCACCGCTCCGCTGATCGCGGGACTACGCATCGAAGCACTGGTCCACGCCACCACCGCCGCGCTGTCGGCCCCTTTGCGGTTCGAACAGTCCACGGTGGTGCGGCTGTGCCAGCGACCCCACTCGGTCGCGGAAATCGCTGCCGCACTGCGGGTTCCGCTCGGTGTCGCCCGGGTCGTGGTCAGCGACCTGGTCACCGCCGGGCACGCGTCGGTGCACACCGCCGACGAACTGTCCACCGCCGCCATCGAGAGGATCAGGGATCTTGTTCGGGCACTCTGACATCGGCCCCTCCGGCAGCCCCACGCCGGACCCGTCCCCCTCCTCGGTCAAGATCGTGGTCAGCGGCGGCTTCGGGGTCGGCAAGACCACCTTCATCGGCGCCATCTCCGAGATCGAGCCGCTGTCCACCGAGGCGGCGATGACCGAGGTCTCCGTCGGCGTCGACGATCCCGGCCGACGCGCCGACAAGACGACCACCACGGTGGCAATGGATTTCGGGCGCATCACCCTGGATCGCACGCTGGTGCTGTACCTGTTCGGCACGCCGGGCCAGCAGCGGTTCGAATTCCTCTGGGACGACCTGCTCGACGGCGCGCTGGGCGGGGTGATCCTGGTCGACACCGGCCGGGTAGAGGACTGCTACCCGGTGCTGGACTACTTCGAGCAGCGCGACACCGCATTCGTGGTGGCGGTCAACCGTTTCGACGGCGCCCCGCAGTTCGCACTCGACGAGGTGCGCGAGGCGCTCGACATCGACGAGTCGATCCACCTGGTCGAATGCGATGCCCGCGACCGCGAGTCGGTCAAGCGGGTCCTGGTCGAACTGCTCGAACAGGTGCTGCTGCATCGGTTGTCGCACGCGGTCGCCACGTGACGCCGGGAGTATCCCGGAGCACCTTCGGATTCACCCCGGCAGATTGCCCTGCGACGAATACAGGCTGACCGCGCCCTCGTCGTCGAGGAACGCGTTCACCAGCATGGTGCGAGCGGCCAGCAACTCCTCGCCGTCCGGGGCCTCGGTGGTGATCGAAATCTGCGGAATGGCGGCCCAATTCACGACATAACGCTCCGGGGGACCCGCGGTGCCCGACACGTGTGCCAGCCGGAACACCGAAACCGTCCGGCGTTCCATGAGATTGCGGACCACCTCGGCGATTCGCTCGGGGTCTTCCAGTGCGAACAGGAAGCCGAAGGTCAGCTCCGGGGAGGACACATAGGCAGACACGAAATAGCAGGCTATCGGACGACGTCCCCCGACGCGGCGCGGATAGCTCCCGTGTCGCTATCGCGACAGCGCGGCCGTCCGCTCGGCGGCAGCGGGTTTCGCCGGCGCACCGCCCGGGTACCTGTAGTTCCTACCGTGCCGGAAGATCACCGATCTTCGCGATCATGTGACCCCGCCGTAATGGTGTATAACGATTGCCCGCAGCTTCGGTGTTTCGGGCGTCCGACTGTTGCGTGGGTTCTGCCGACGCGCTTTCCTGAATATGTCCCGCATTTCCCGGACACTCTTCTATCGCATCGTCGCGGATTTCCCGGTTTCTTCACCGTGAGCGTTTGTGGTGGGCTGCCGTGTCCGGGCCCGCGGGGCTGCGCCGGAGCCGAGGGGAGCCCCTCCCCGATACCCCCTCGGCCCTGGCGTATCCAGTCGACGCCAGTACGAGGGTGGGAACATCATGTCCACCGAATACGCCGACGGCCGTATCGGATTCGGCGAACTGCCGTCCGCGGCGGCGCTCCTGCGGGCCTTCCGCGCAGACCACGAACAACACGCGCATCCCGTGCTCGACGCGGCCGCGGCGCTGGTGCGATGTCACGAACGGCGCCGCCACGCCCAGCGCGACGCCCGCGCGCCCGGCGTGCCCAGCAGCCGGGTGGCCGCGTGCAGTCAGGTCGTCGACGATGTCGACGTCACCCGGATGCGGCTGATCGCGCGCATCGACACCTGGGTCGGGGACAACATCCCGCATCGGGAGGGCGCCTCGCTGCACACCGAGACCCTCGGCTCGGTCATCGATCGAATGGCGGCGAAATGGGTTGCCGCCCAACATGCTCTGGGCCTGCCGACACCCGATACGCGAATGGGCGTGGACAGCGAGGCGCACCTGCAATGGGTACGCCTCGCCGAGTTGGCCGACGGCTACAAGGATCTGATCACCGACGTCACCGAACACCGCCGCCGCTTACCGGTCTTCTGACCCGGCAACCGGTCTCAGCGGTCCCGCGGGTCGACGATCTCGATATCGGCGTCGATATACGGCTGTTCGGTGGACACGTGTGGCGTCTGCCGGGGCTCGTCGAGCAACACATCCGGCTCGTCGCGCCCGGCGTTCACGTCGGCGGCGGCCTGATCGCGCTGGGCCGCCGCGGCCGCCTCCCGCCTCTCGATCGCGTCGGTGACCCACTCGCCGATCTCACGGGTCACCTCGGCGACGGTGCTCGTGATGATCGTGGCGATATTGCCGACGTGCCGTGCCCCGGACGACGTCAACTCCTGGATCAGATCCTTGTTGCTTTCGAACTTTCCGATCATTCACACGCCCGCTTCGCTAGGATGCCGCTCTCGCATCACGATAACACCTGGCTGCGGGGCATTCTTGGCGAGCGCGGGCGGCAGCGCGAGCCGGAACAGCTTCATCCACACCTCGCCGACCTGCTTGCTCAGCGGGCCGGTGTTGTAGGGCAGGCCGTACTTCTCGCACAGCGCGCGCACCTCGGGAGCGATCTCGGGGTAGCGGTTGGCCGGCAGGTCCGGGAACAGGTGATGCTCGATCTGATGCGACAGGTTCCCGGACATGATGTGGAACAGCTTGCTGCCGGTGATGTTCGCCGAACCGAGCATCTGCCGCACATACCATTCGCCGCGGGTCTCCTCCGCGGTCTCCTCTTCGGTGAACGTCTGTACGCCCGCCGGGAAGTGACCGCAGAAGATGATCGAGTAGGCCCAGATGTTGCGGACGATATTGGCGGTGGCGTTCCCGGCCAGGGTGGACAGGAACAGCGGACCGCTCAGCAGCGGGAACACCACATAGTCCTTGAGCACCTGCCTACCGGCCTTGCGCAGTTGCCCCTTGGCCAGCTTCTGGATGTCGGACCACTTGCGCTTGCCCTTGACGATGTTGTCGGCCTCGAGGTCGTGCAGCATCACGCCCCACTCGAACAGCATCATCAGCAGGAAGGCGTACGCCGGGTT
The DNA here is from genome assembly GCF_029868745.1 of Nocardia wallacei. Classification (GTDB taxonomy): domain Bacteria; phylum Actinomycetota; class Actinomycetes; order Mycobacteriales; family Mycobacteriaceae; genus Nocardia; species Nocardia wallacei_B. Next base: position 87,216 of record NZ_JARWOP010000381.1, read on the forward strand.
GCCCAGGTAGTACGGGTTCCACGGCTGCCCTTCGTCGATGCGCAGCACGCCGTACCCGATGTCCCGGTCGCGGCCGTGGATGTTGGTGTAGGTGTGGTGCATGTAGTTGTGCGAGTGCTTCCACTGATCGGCCGGGCAGACCGTATCCCATTCGAAGACACGGGAATTGAGCCCCGGCTCACGCATCCAGTCCCACTGGCCGTGCATGACGTTGTGGCCGATCTCCATGTTGTCCAGGATCTTCGACACGCTCAGCGCGGCGACGCCGGCCAGCCAGAACGGCGGCAGGAAACCCAGATACATCAGGCCGCGGCCGGCGATCTCGAACCCGCGCTGCGCCTTGATGATCGAGTAGATGTACTCCCGGTCGCGCTCGCCCAGGTCGGCGGTGATCCGCTCGCGCAGCTCGTCGAGCCGGCGGCCGATCTCCTCGACCTGCTGCGGGCTGAGCACCAGCGGGCCGTCCTTGGTCTCGGTGAGAATGGTCATAGTTGTTCTCCCCTTTCAGATTTCGATGTCGACGTCGCCGACGGCGGCACTGATGCAGAGCTGGATGGGCTGGTCGGGGTCGCCGTCCAGCTCGCCGGTGCGCAGGTCGCGGGTGCAGCCGGACCGCCGGACGGCGGTGCAGGAGAAGCAGATTCCCATCCGGCAGCCGTATTCCGGGGTGAGCCCGGCGGATTCGGCCTGCTCGAGCAGGCTGGCGCCGGCATTGGCCTGCTGCACTCCACTGGCCGAGAAGGTCGTGGTGCCGGTGACGTCCGCCGGGTCCACCGGCGTGGTCGAGATGATGAATTCTTCGCTGTGCAACCGGTTTTCGAGTCCTTCGGCCTGGTAGACCCGGCGTACCGAGTCCATCAGCGCGGGCGGGCCGCAGACGAAGGCCTCCCCGGTCGCGAACCACGGCGCCAGCTGCTCCACCGTGTCGTAGTCGAAGTGGCCGACGGGGCGCGCCTCGGCCGCGACCGGCGAACCCAGGCGCTCACCCGCACCGCGGCTCGGGTAGCGCAATTCGATGTGGAAATTGCCGTGCCGCGCGGCGATGTCCGTCAGTTCCGTGCGATGCGGTACCGCCTCCGGCGCCTTCGCGTAGTGCAGGAACACCACGGCGCCCGGATGCTTCTCGCGGTCGAGCGTACGCAGCATCGACAGCACCGGTGTGATGCCGCTGCCGCCGCTGATCAGCAGGATCTTGTCCGGCCGCGGATCGGGCAGCGCGAAGGTGCCCGCCGCGGGAGCGAGATCCACCACCATGCCGGGGGCGGCGTGACGGTAGAGGTACTGCGACACCAGGCCGTGCGAATGCGCCTTGACCGTCAGCCGCAGGCGCCGGCTCCCGCGTCCCTGCGCGTCGACCGGCGAATAGCAGCGGGTGTGCTTCACGCCGTCTATCAGCACTCCGACCTGCACGTACTGTCCGGCGCGGTGGCCGGTCCACTGCCAGGTCGGGCGCAGTGTCAAGGTCACCGAATCCGACGCCGAGTGCCGCACGTGGGTGACCTCGGCGCGCATGTCGCGCAGGGTGAGCGTCGGCCGCACCAATTCGAGATAGCGATCGAGCGGGTGCGGCGAAGTCAATGTCTGCACCAGGTCGATGAGTCCCACCATTCGGTTCTCCCAGAGCCTCGACGTAACCACTAAACTTTCGGTGCACATCTGTACACTCAGATAGTGTGCCTGCTGGTGCCATACAAGTTCAACCAGCAGATGCTGTGACCGAGGCAACATCCCTAGGAGAGTACGAATCGTGAACGGATGTATGCTCAGCGATGTGAGTGAGCAGGTGGAGTCCCGAGTCGAGCGCAAAGAGCGCACGCGGCAGGCCCTGCTGGAGGGCACGCTGGCGCTGGCCGCCGACCGTGGCTTCGCGGCCCTGTCCCTGCGCGAGATCGCGCGCTCGGCCGGCATCGTTCCGACCGCGTTCTACCGCCATTACGCCTCGCTGGACGAACTGGGCACCGCGCTGGTGGACGAGGGCGTGCGCCAATTGCGCCTGGCCCTAAGGGAATTGCGGCGCACACCGGATGCCCGGCTCGCCGAGACCGTGCGTTTCGTCTTCGGCCAGGTCGCGGGCCGTGAGGCGCTGTACGGCTTCCTGATCCGGGAGCGGCACGGCGGTTCGGCGGCGCTGCGCACCGCGATCGCGGTCGAGATGCAGCTCATCACCCGGGAGCTGGTGGTCGATCTCTCGCGGGTCAGGGCCCTGGACACCTGGTCGCCCGACGATCTGGAGCTGGCCGCCGACCTGATCGTGTCCACCGTCGCCGACCACATCGCCGACTACGTGGCCGCCGCCCTGCGCGACCGCGTGGACATCGTCGACCGCACGGTCCGCCAGGTCCGCATGATCGCCCTCGGCATGGCCGCCTGGCGCTCGTCGACCTGAGGCGCATTACACCGCGACGGTAGTCTTCACCGCGCCAGCAGGGCGCGCAGTTCCGCGGTGATGCGGTCGGGGTCCTCCTCGGCCATGAAATGTCCGGAGGTGACGGTGGCGTGGGCCAGGTCCTTCGTCCAGGCGCGCCACCGGGCGGCGGCGTCGAAACCGAGTGCGGCGCCCCAGTCCTGCTGCAGGACGGTCACCGGCATTCGCAGGAGGTTTCCGGCAGTGCGGTCGGCGCGGTCGTGTTCGAGGTCGGCCGTAGCGGAGGCGCGGTAGTCCGCGACGATCGAGGGCACGGCGGCGCGGCAGGCGTTCAGGTAGGCGGCGCGGATATCGGCCGGTACGGCGTCGGGGCGCAGGCTCCAGATGTCGAGGAAGTGGCCGAAGAAGGCGTCCGGGGAATTCGCGATCAGCTGTTCGGGCAGGCCCGGCGGTTGCGCCATGAGGTAGAGGTGGAAACCGACGGCCGCATCGACGCCGTGCATCACGTCCCACATATCGAGCGTCGGCAGGACGTCGAGGCAGGCCACATGAGTGATCGTGTCGGGGTGATCCAGTCCCGCCCGGAAGGCGACCAGCGCGCCGCGGTCGTGCCCGGCGAGGGCGAACCGTTCGTGGCCGAGCGCGGCGGCCAGCGCGACGATGTCCGCGGCCATGGTTCGCTTGCTGTACGTGGCCTTGTCGATCTCGGCCGGTTTGTCGCTGGCACCGTATCCGCGCAGGTCCGGGCAGATGACGGTGTGGTCGGCGGCGAGCCGGGCGGCCACGTGCCGCCACATCAGATGGGTCTGCGGGAAACCGTGCAGCAGCACGATCGGACGGCCACGCCCGCCGATCGCGGCGTTGAGTGCGACACCGGGCGCGACCGGCACGCGGCGATACTCGAAATCGGGGATGGTCGGTGTTTCCATGATTCTCTCTCGTCGGGACGGATCCGCCGGACCGGCGGGCATCATCGACTGTGCCGCGGGCGAATCAGCATCCGATCAGCACCGAGGTCAGTGCGTAATCCGATGGTCCAGCGCGGCGACAGACGATAGGGAGGCGGCATGCGGCAGGTCACGTTCGGCGTGCTCGGGCCGGTGACCGCGTGGGACGCCGACGGCGGGGCGCTCGGGTTGAAGGGGCCGCGGCATCGGGCGGTGCTGGCGCGATTGATTGTCGCTCACGGGCAACTGGTTCCGGTGTCGCGCCTGGTGGAGGACCTCTGGGAGGACCCGGCCGCGGGTGCGGTCGGCGCGGTCCGCACCTTCGTCGGCGATCTGCGGCGCGTGCTCGAACCGGATCGGCCGCCGCGTGCCGCTCCGAGGCTGCTGGTGACCGAGGGGCCCGGTTACGCACTGCGGGCGCGGGCGGACGCGGTCGATTCGTGGCGTTTCGAAACGGCCGTCCGCACGGCGACCGAGTTGCCGCCCGCGCAGGCGCTCCAGCGGCTGGACGACGCGCTGCGGTGGTGGCGCGGCCCGTCCTACGCCGAATTCGCGCACGAAGATTGGGTCCGGACCGAGCGCGCCCGCCTGGCGGAGCTGCGGCTGCATGCCGTCGAACAGCATGCCCAGGCCCGGCTGGCATTGGGCAGGGCAGCCGAGGTGATCGCGGACCTGAACGCCCACCTGACCGACCACCCGTGGCGCGAAGAGGCGTGGGCGCTCCTGGCCTCGGCGTTGTATCGGACTGGGCGCCAAGCTGATTCGCTGGCGGTGCTGCGCCGCGCCCGCACCGCACTGGCCGACGAACTCGGACTCTACCCCGGCCCGCGACTACGCCGGTTGGAGGCCGACATCCTGTCTCACCATCCGCGCTTGGAACCGCGGCCGAGTCCCGAGACCGCGGCGGCCCAGGTGTGGACGGAGGCCACCGCGGCGTACGACCGGGCCGTCTCCGCCGGATCCCGAGCCCGGCTGGATTCGACGGTGGGCCTGCTCCGCAACCTCGCCGTCACCGGCGGCACCGGCCTCGAGCTGGCCCGGGAGCATCGGATGGCGGCCATCACGGCCGCCGAGGAGTTCGGTGACCCGGAGCTGACCGCCCGGGTGATCGGCGCCTTCGACGTCCCCGCGATCTGGACCCGCAGCGACGACCCGCGGCAGGCCGAGCAGGTGGTCGCCGCGGCCGAACGCACGCTGTCCGCGCTGCCCGGCGACGAACCGCACGACCCCGCGCGCTGCCGTCTGCTCGCCACGATCGCTGTGGAGATGCGCGGCAGTCGCTTGCCGCGTGGGCCGGAGGCGGCGCACCGCGCCGAGGAGATCGCGCGCCGACTGGATGATCCCGCGCTACTGGCTTTCGCTCTCAACGGGAAGTTCATGCAGTCGTGCACCCGCGCCGGTCTCGCTTCGCGGCGCGGCGAAATCGGTTCGGAGCTGGTCGATCTGGCGGCCAGGCACGGGCTGGCGTCGTTCGAAATTCTCGGACATCTGATTCGTGTGCAGGCGTGCGGCGCGCTCGGCGATTTCGCTGCCGCGGATCGTCATGCCGCCACGGCAGACCGCTTGGGCGAACGTTACGAACGGCCGTTGACCGGCGTCTTCACCGAGTGGTATCGGGCGCTTCGACTCGCAGCCACCGGTTCCGAGGTCGACGCGGAGGTTGCGTATCGTGGTGCCGCGCAACGTCTGGACGGCGCGGGGATGCCCGGGGTGGAACGCGGCCTACTCCCCCTGGCGTTGCTGTGCCTGCGGCTGTCCGGGGGGGGGGGGGGGGGGCCCCCCCCCCCCCCCCACAATATAGCCCAGGCGGGAATTGGGGGGGGGGGCGGGGGGCGCCCCCCCCCCCCCCCGCCGAATACATTGACCCGCAGGAAGATTGGGGTCCGTACCGGCCTTGGATAGAGCCCTTCGTCGCGCTTCGGGAGAACCGCGATGCCGACGCGAAGGACGCCTTGCATGCCCTGCCGGAGCCGCCCGCGGATCTCATGTACGAGGCGCAAACCTGCTTGGAAACGGCCGTCGCGCTGGCGATAGACGACCGAAAAGTGTTGCGCCGGGCTGTTACCCGCTTATCACCTGCCGCCGACGAACTGGCGGGCGCGGGCAGCGGCATGATCAGCCTCGGGCCGGTACGCGACTGGCTGAACCGAATTCCTCACGCGCTCAGTTGAATACGCGCGTGACCGAGGCCGATCCGCACCGGCTCGTCGTTCGGTGGCTTGTCAGCGGCTCAGTTCGGTGGTGATGGTGTCGACGAAGTCGGGCAGGTCGTCCGGCTTGCGCGAGGTGATCAGGATCCAGCCGTTGTGATCGCAGCGCATCACCGACTGGTCCACCCACTTCCCACCGGCATTGACGATGTCCGTGCGCAGCGACGGGTAGGACGTCAGCGTCTTGCCGGGGAGCACCTCGGCGTCCACCAACAGCCACGGACCGTGGCAGATCGCGGCGATCGGCTTGCCCGCCGACTTCACGGCACGAACCAGTTCGCGGGCGCGATCGTCGGTGCGCAGCGTGTCGGCGTTGACCGTGCCGCCGGGAACGACCAGCACGTCGATGTCGTCGGGCGCCACGGCATCCAGGGTGACGTCGGGCTGCACCTGCTCGGCGGGCTCCAGATCGTGGCGATATGTCTGTACCGCTTCGCCTTTCATCGCGGCATGCCGTACCTGAGCGCCGCGTTGGCGCAGCTGGTCGCGCGGCACCACCAACTCGTCGTGCTCGACCCCGGCATTGGAGGTGACGATCAGGACGCGCGCACCCTCGAGTTCTGCGGACACAGTTACCTCCTCTTCTCGGCTACCTGTGCGATCTACCCGGCGCGAAACCGCCCAAACGACGGCACGCGCCGGGATTGATGACAGCAACTGACATAAGCGCTACGCTGATGACAGCGGCTGACATAAGCCGCTCTCGCACCGCGGTGCGAGCCCCGAACTCATCGCAGGAAGGTGTTCACCATGCGGGTATTCGTCACCGGAGCGTCCGGGCACGTAGGTTCCGCCGTGGTCCCGGAACTCCGCGCCGCCGGGCACGAGGTCGTCGGCCTGGCTCGTTCGCAGCGCTCGGCCGACGCGCTGGTCGCCGCGGGCGCCGAGGTGCACCGCGGCGCCCTCGACGATCTCGCCGGTCTGGCCGCCGCCGCGACCGCCGCGGACGGCGTGATCCATCTGGCGTTCAAACACGAGAACATGCTGTCGGGCGATTACGCCAGCGCGGCCGACGCCGACCTACGGGTTGTCCAGGCGTTCGGCGACGCCCTCGCAGGCACCGGCAAACCGCTGGTGATCACGTCGGGTACAGGGATGCTCGGCGCCTTGCAGCGGACCGGCACCGAGGCCGACGCGCTGGAATCCGGGCCGCGCATCGACGCGGAGAACACGGTCGTCGGTTACGCGGACCGCGGTATCCGGTCCAGTGTCATCCGGCTCCCACCGACTGTGCACAGCGACCTGGACCACCACGGTTTCGTCCCGACCCTGATCGCCATCGCCCGCGAGAAGGGCATCTCCGGCTACGTCGGCGACGGCGCCAACCGCTGGCCCGCCGGCCACACCCGCGACGCCGCCCACCTGTACCGGCTGGCCCTCGAATCCGCCCCCGCCGGCTCCCGCCTGCACGCCGTCGATGACGAGGGCGTCCCCCTCCGCGACATCGCCGAAACCATCGCCCGCCACCTGAACATCCCCGCGGTAAGCATCCCCCCGGAATCCGCCCCCGCCCACTTCGGCTTCCTGGCCCCCATGGTCACGCTGGACAACCCCACCTCCAGCACCCGAACCCAAGACCTCCTCAACTGGAAACCCACCCACCCCAACCTCCTCGAAGACCTCAACGCGGGGCACTATTTCCGGCTCCCGAGCGAATCCTGAACGTGCGGGGCGATCCGACCGCCGACCCGGCGGGGTCGCCCACCACCGTTCCGTCGCACAACTTTCGTGTGTCACCTTCCGACACATCGCCGTCCACGCACCGGCCGAACCGGTTCCGTGTCTCATGCACGAGGGACCAACTGATCCCGAGTTCCAGAACGATCCCGGCGGCCTCGACACCGGATCTCTCGCAAATCCGTAGGCACCCGGAATACGTTGTTACAGGCGGGGTTTGGAAGTATCCACCGAGCCATTCATTGCAGCATCGGACGCGAGCATGTGACGGAATGGCCGTACCGGCACCGAATGCTGCCAGGTACATTCCGTACCCCTGGCCGCTTCGCTAGCCTTGATCTCGGGGGCGACGAGCGGAGGGCGTTATCGTGAACGGCGAGGACAGCCTGGCGATCGGCCGGCGAATCAAGTTGCGGAGAGAGCGCGCGGGGATGTCGCGGCCGGTTCTGGCCGGGTTGATCGGCAAATCGGCGGAGTGGTTGAAGGCTGTCGAGAACGGCCGCTTGCAGACGCCGAGGCTTCCTATCCTGCTGCGAATCGCCCAAGCTCTCGAAATTCGAGACCTCGCCGAACTAGCCGGTGACGGTGACGCGGTGCCGGTGGCGGTGTTCGCCGGGGAACGCCACGCGGCGCTGACCGAGGTACAGAACGCGCTGACGGACTTCCGTGCGAGCCCGTCCGGCCGGCGCACGCAGCCGCAGCATCTGGCCGAACGGTTGCGGCAGGCGTGGCAGATCCGGCATGGCAGCCCGGACCATCGAACACAGTTGGGTGCGTTGCTGCCAGGGCTGATTCGCGACGCGCAGACGGCGGCACGCACGCCCGGTGCGGAACGCCGTACAGCCCGCAAGATCCTGGCCGGGGTGTATCAACTCGCGGACTTCTACGTCGCCTACCAACCTGCCCCGGAACTGGTCTGGATGGTCGCCGACCGCGGACTCAACGAGGGCTACGAAGCCGACGATCCCTACGTGATCGCATGCAGCGCATGGTCGATGGTGCAGGCTCTGCGAGATTCCGGTCGGTGGGAAGAAGCGATCGGCCTGGCTCACGACTCGATCGACCGTTTGACTCCCTACCTCGATCGGCAGGGAACATCCGACGATTGGCGCGGTATCGCGGGAGCGCTCGACGCCGAGATCGCCTACGTGCACGCGCGTCGCGGCCGACATGGAGACGCCTGGCGCTACTGGGAACGCGCCGACCACACCGTCAGACTGCTCGGCCCGTCGTATCGGCATGTGCAGACATCGTTTTCGCAGCCCGTGATGGCCGCGCACGCGGTGACCCTCGGCGTAGAGCTGCGCCGTTCCGGAGAAGCATTGCGGGCGGCACAGACGTTCGACGCGGAGCGGATCGTCTCCGTACCCCGCCGCAGCAGGCATTTCATCGAAGTCGCCCGCGCTCATCACCGCCGCGACGATGCGGTCGCCACACTCGCCTTGCTGTCGAAATCGGAATGGACGGCTCCGGAAACCATCCGATACAACGGTTTCGCACGGGACCTGCTCCGCGGTCTACTGAAGTCACCCCCGTCGGGAATGCGAGACGACGTGCACGCTCTGAGCGAGCGCGTCGGCGTGGCGGCTTGAAACGCGGAGTCTCGAGACAACGAGAGCGGCCGTGTCGCAATGCATTACGTGACCAGGTGCGGCAAATACGAGACCGACGGCTGCCAATGGGCCTACACTTGGTAGGTGGGTCGGGAGCAGTGGGAGACGCCGGAAGAGCAGGCTATTCGTCGGAAGAACCGGCTGCGGCTGGCCGTCGTGGGGCCTATCGCGATTTTGATCGTGGCGATTGCGGTGATCGCGTATGTCCGCAATCCGGAGGATACCGATTCGGCGGCGACGGCCGCGCCCGCGTTCGTCGGGGCGTGGCAGGGGGCCGCCGACAACGGGCGTGAGACCTTCGATGTCGTCTTGACGATCAACGGCGAGGGTTCCGAACAGGCCGCCACTTCGTCGCATACCAATACGGCCACGGGTGCCCGTTGCGACCGGGTGGAGCGGGTGGTCACCGCCTCCGAGACCGAGCTGACCCTGACCGCCGAATCGGTGACCGGCACGGACTGCGACAAGAGTGCGCAATCGACGATTCAGCTGCACACCGACGGGTCCCTCGCCTACCGCACCGGCGCCGTCGGCAGCACTATCAACGGTGTGCTGCACAAGGTGTGAGTCAGGCCGTCGCCTCGGCGTGATACCGATCGAAATGCTCCTGCCAGGGCCGGGCGCGCTCCTCCGGAGACATGGCGAGCAACCGGTTGAGCTTCTCCCAGTCGGAATCCTGTGCGGGAGTGAGTATCTGGACCCAGGATCCGCTCATCGACGGCAGCGACATGCTGGTCATGACGACCTCCATATCACCGCTGGCGACATTGCGGACCATGCGATACCGGCCCAACGGCGAGGCTACGTCGTTACGCGCCCACAGCGCGGCGAAACGCGCACTGCGCGAGCACATGTCGTCGATGAACGCCACCCATTCCGGATCGTGCAAATTCTTGGCGTAACCACTCCGCAGAAACCCGACCATACGGCAGACATGCTCGGGCTGACCGGGATACGGATTGCAGCACTCCTCGGTGAAGAACACCTTCCGAATCACATTGCGCTCACCCCGGATGAACCCCGGGCACAGCGCCGCATAGGCCTCGTTGTGCGCCAGCACGTCGTACCGCCCCGACAGCAACACGGCCGGCAGCGGATACAGGTGATCCAGAATCACCTGCAACTCTTCGGGAACCCCCTCCTCGACATGCCAGCTCGGCACCGTCGGCACATCCGCGAGCCGATAGAGATGGGCGCGCTCCACGGCATCCAGGGCCAGCGTGCGCGCGATCGCGTCCAGCACCTGCACACTGACATTGATGTCGCGCCCTTGCTCCAGCCAGGTGTACCAGGTGACCCCGACCCCGGCCAATTGGGCGACCTCTTCGCGCCGCAACCCCGGCGTACGCCGCCGCGGCCCGGACGGCAGCCCCACATCCTCGGGCATGATCCGAGCCCGGCGAGTCCGCAGAAACGCCGCCAACTCGGTACGCCGCACCTTCCGCACCGTCCGGGACTCCGCAACCATGCACCCATCCTCATCGACCACCCGGCGGGTATCCAGGTGCTGCCACTACCAGTATGAGAGGCTCCTGTTACCAGGATCCGATCCCAGCCCGTCTCTTCTCGGTCTGCGGGCGCACGCAGGCACGGCCGCTCCGCGGGGGGGGGGGGGGGGGGGGGGGGGGGGGGGGGGGGGGGGGGGGGGGGGGGGGGGGGGGGGGGGGGGGGGGGGGGGGGGGGGGCGGGGGCCCCGGCCGCCGCCGCGCGCGGCCGCCCCCCCCCCCCACCCCCCCCCCCCCCCCCGCGCCGAAACCCCGGGCGGGGTTGCGTGGGTGTCTTTCGCTACCAACTAAGCTGCGTTTTCGTGGTTTCGCCGATATCCGAGGATGCAACAGTGTCTGATCCGAATGTGGATCGTCGTACTCGTTTGCTGGCGTCGGCGGCGATCACGGTGGGGCGGCTGGCGGATGTGCTTACGCCGCTGGGGGAGATGTTCGGGGCGCGGGGGCATCAGTTGTACCTGGTGGGGGGGACGGTGCGGGATGCGGTGCTGGGGCGGCTCGGGACGGATCTGGACTTCACCACCGACGCTCGGCCGGAGACCGTGCAGGAGATCTTGCGGGGGTGGGCCGACAACCTGTGGGACACGGGGGGTTTGGCGTTCGGGACGGTGAGTGCGTCCAAGGCCGGGTGGCAGCTGGAGATCACGACGTTCCGCAGTGACAGCTACGACCGGGTGTCGCGCAATCCGGAGGTGACCTTCGGGGACACGCTCGAGGGCGATCTGGTGCGGCGCGACTTCACCGTGAACGCGATGGCCGTGCGCATCGGCGCCGCGGGCGAGCTGGAATTCGTCGACCCGCTCGACGGTATGGACGCGCTGCTGGCGGGTGTGCTGGATACGCCTGCGGCGCCGGAGGATTCGTTCAACGACGATCCGCTGCGGATGCTGCGGGCCGCGCGGTTCGTGGCGCAGCTGGGTTTCGAGCTCGCGCCCCGGGTGCGGGCGGCGATCGCCGTGATGGCCGACGAGATCGATCGCATCACCGCCGAGCGGGTGCGCACCGAGCTGGACAAGCTGATCGGCGCCGAGCACCCGCTCGAGGGCATCGACGTGATGTGCGAAACCGGGCTGGCCGAACGCGTGCTGCCGGAAGTACCGGCCATGCGGCTCGAGATCGATGAACACCACCAGCACAAGGACGTCTACCAGCACTCGCTGACCGTGCTGCGCCAGGCCATCGACCAGGAGGAGGGCGATCCGGACCTGGTCCTGCGCTGGGCGGCGCTGCTGCACGACATCGGCAAGCCGCCCACCAAGCGCAACGAGCCCGGCGGCGGCGTGAGCTTCCACCATCACGAGGTGGTGGGGGCCAAGATGGTGCGCAAGCGGATGCGAACCCTGAAGTACCCCAAGCAGTTCACCGAGGACGTGGCCCGGCTCGTCTATCTGCACCTGCGTTTCCACGGCTACGGCAAGGGGCAATGGACGGATTCGGCGGTGCGGCGCTACGTCACCGACGCCGGTGAGCTGCTGCCGCGGCTGCACAAGCTGGTCCGCGCCGACTGCACCACGCGCAACAAGCGCCGCGCCGCGCAACTCCAGTCCACCTACGACGACCTGGAAAAACGCATCGAGCACCTGCAACAGGAGGAGAACCTGAATCGCGTCCGGCCCGACCTGGACGGCAACGCGATCATGGAACTGCTCGGCCTGGAACCGGGGCCGCAGGTGGGCCGGGCCTGGCGGTATCTGAAGGAACTGCGGCTGGACCGCGGGCCGCTCTCGCGTGACGACGCCGAGGCGGCGCTGCTGGAATGGTGGAAAGCGGGCGCGCCCTAGAAGACGATCAGCGTGGTGCCCGCCACGATGGCCGAACGAATCTGGGCCAGATCGAACGAGCCGGTGATCTCGGGGATATCGATGCGGAAACGGACGTGGTCGCCGTCCCGGTCGGCGCGCACGACGGTGATGTGCTTCGGCAACTCGGTCAGCGGCACCGGTGCGATCCTGATCCACCGGCGGGGAACGCGGACACCGAACCAGCTCGCCCGGTGCACCGCGATGGCGACCAGGTTCTCCCCGACCGACGCATCCACCAGGGCGCGGATATTGCGGCGCCGGTGCCGGGCCGTGAACAGACCGGTGTGCGGGTCGACCCCGAGCCGCCAGTCCAGCCGTCCGTCGTTGAGCCAGCCGACCAGCGCCGCGGTGGTCACGGTGCCGGTGACGTCGAGATTCGTGGTGCGCACCTTGGTCGGCATGCCCGGAATCAGCCGCACGCCGTGCGCGATCACGGTCATCTCCTCGATCGGATGACCGTTCCAGCGCAGATCGGTCAGCACCGTCTTGGTCTGGAAGTGAGCGCCGCGACGGCGGGCCTTCAGTGTGTCCAGCGTGGCCGTCATCTCGTGGCCGAGCAGGGTGGCGTTGACCTCCCGGCCGCCGAACTGGCTCAGGATGCCCTCGCTGAGCAGCGTCATCAGCACGTCCGGCAGCAACGCGGTGACGGTGCCCGCGCCCAGATCGGCGACCTGATCCAGCAGACCCGGGTCGAGCAGGCGTCTGCCGACATCCACGGCGCGCAACGGCGACCAGGTCTTGGGGTCGAAATAGGTGGCCATGATTGCTTCGAGAGTACTGGGCACGGGTGACAACACGACCCCGTCGTCGGTGACGTCTCCGAAAACAACCGCTCTTGAGTCCGCATTTTCGGATGATCGGCCGTTGTTGGTCCGATTATTCGGACCTATGCTGCTGACGTGCCCAGTCTGCGTATCCGCGACGCCGCCGAGCTGCTCGGCGTCAGCGACGACACGGTCCGCCGGTGGATCGACACCGGCGCGCTCGCCGCGCGCAAGGACGAGTCGGGACGATTGACCATCGACGGCGGCGAGCTGGCGGCCCTGGCCGTCGAACACGCGCGGACGCCGCGGACGCGGCTGGGTAGTGCCAGTTCGGCACGCAATCGGTTGCCCGGACTGGTCACGCGCGTGCTGGCCGACGGGGTGATGGCACAGGTGGAGATGCAATGCGGGCCGTTCACGGTGGTGTCGCTGATGAGCAGCGAGTCGGTACGGGCGCTCGGGCTGGAGCCGGGCAGCGTGGCGGTGGCGAGCGTGAAGGCGACCACGGTCGTCGTCGAGACGCCCACGGATCGCGGCTGATGCGGCGCGGGTGGCGCGGCGCGGTCGGCGTACTGGGCGCGGTGGCGCTGACGGTGGTGGCTGCCGGGTGTGGTTCGTCCGATTCCGACACGACGACCGTGACGGTTTTCGCCGCCGCCTCGCTCAGCAAGGTCTTCACCGAGCTGGGCGCGGAGTTCGAGGCCGCTCATCCGGAGACGAAGGTGACCTTCTCCTTCGCCGGTTCGTCTGACCTGGCGGCGCAGCTGGATCAGGGTGCGCCCGCCGATGTCTTCGCCTCCGCCGATACCGCCACTATGGACAAGGCCGTGCGCAGCGGGCGGATCACCGAGCAGCCACAGCTTTTCGCCACCAACGTGCTGACCATCGTCACCCCGCCGGGAAATCCGAAACACATTGCGTCGCTGGCTGACCTGTCTCGGCCGGGGCTGCGCCTGGTGGTGTGCGCGCCGCAGGTGCCGTGCGGTTCGGCGACGAAGAAGGTGACCACAGCGGCAAAGGTGCCGACCGCTCCGGTGAGTGAGGAATCGGCGGTGACCGACGTGCTGGCCAAGGTGACCTCCGGCGAGGCCGACGCCGGGCTGGTCTACGTCACCGACGCCGCCGGTGCGGGCGACAAGGTCGAGCAGGTCGCCTTCCCCGAATCCGCGGACGCGGTGAACTCCTATCCCATTGCCGCGGTGGCCGATTCGACACACGCCGACCTCGCGCATCAATTCGAGAGCCTCGTCACCGGACCACAGGGCCGCGCGGCATTGTCGAAGGCCGGCTTCGGAACACCGTGAGCCCGACCGCCGACACCCCGCCCCCTGCCCGAACCCCCAGGTCCGGGCAGCGCCGCCACGTGGCCTTACGTCGCGTGGTTCGGCGGCGAACCGTGCGGGTTGTTCGTAGCCTGCGTGGTCCCGGGCTCGCGGTGCCGGGGTGGCTGTTGGTGCTCGCGTTGCTCGGGTTCGCCTTCGTGGCAGCGCCTTTGGTGGCGTTGGCCGGGGCGGTGGATTGGTCGGGGTTCTTCGGACTGGTGTCGTCGCCCGCCTCGCGCGACGCGCTGTCGCTGAGTGTGCGGACGGCGCTGGCGAGTACGGCGCTGTGCGTGGTGGCCGGGGTGCCGATGGCGGTGCTGCTCGCCCGGGCGCGGTGGCGGGTGCTGCCGGTGCTGCGGGCAATGGTGTTGCTGCCCTTGGTGTTACCTCCGGTGGTCGGCGGGTTGGCGTTGCTGTATCTGTTCGGCCGGTACGGGATGCTCGGCCGGCATCTGGAGGCGGCCGGTATCCGGATCGCGTTCAGTACCACCGCGGTCGTGCTGGCGCAGGCCTTCGTGGCGCTGCCGTTCCTGGTGATCACGCTCGAGGGAGCGATGCGCACGGCCGGTGATCGGTACGAGCGGATCGCGGCGACGCTCGGCGCGGCGCCCACCACGGTGTGGTGGCGGATCACGCTGCCCCTGCTGCGTCCCGCGCTGATCTCCGGCGCGGTGCTGGCCTTCGCCCGTGCCCTGGGCGAATTCGGCGCCACGCTCACCTTCGCGGGCAGCCTGCAGGGCCGCACCCGCACGCTGCCGCTCGAGATCTATCTGCAACGCGAGGCCGATCCCGATGCGGCCGTGGCACTTTCCCTGCTGCTGGTCTTGATCGCCGTGCTGATCGTGCTGGTGGCGTACCGCCGTGTCGGCGTGCCCGAGGGCCGCGAGTGGGCGGGCGGGCTGTGGCGCTGGGGCGGCTCGGCGGCGGGTCGATGAACACCGGCGCTGGTGCGGGACTGGAGGTTTCGGCCCGAGTCGCCGAACGTGGGCTGGACGTGGAGTTCTCGGTCGCGCCCGGCGAGGTCGTGGCGGTGTTGGGTCCGAACGGCGCGGGCAAATCGACCGTCCTGGAGGTGGTGGCGGGGCTGGTGGCGCCGGACGGTGGGCATGTCCGCCTGGCGGGAAAGACATTGACCGATGTCGCGTCCGGGGTCGCTGTGCCACCGCATCGACGCGAGATATCGCTGCTGGCACAGGATCCCCTGCTGTTCCCGCATCTGACGGCCGCGGCGAATGTGGCATTCGGTCCGCGCAGCCGCGGTGGGCGCGCGCGGTCCGCGGCGGTGGCTCGCCGGTGGCTCGGTGCGGTCGACGCCGCCGCGCTGGCCGAGCGGCGGCCCGGGGAACTCTCCGGCGGACAGGCGCAGCGGGTGGCGTTGGCGCGGGCCCTGGCCGTCGAGCCGCGCGTGCTCCTCCTGGACGAACCGATGGCCGCACTCGACGTGACCGCGGCCCCGGCCCTGCGCACCCTCTTGCGCCGCGTGCTCCGGCAACCGCGGGACACCCACGCTCCCAGCACGATTCTGGTCACCCACGACATCGTCGATGCGCTGACACTGGCCGACCGGGTCGTCGTCCTGGAGACGGGCCGGATCGTCGAACAGGGTCCGGTCGCGGCGGTGCTGTCCCGGCCGCGCAGCGCCTTCGCCGCTCGCATCGCCGGTGTGAACCTGATGATCGGCACCGCGATCGACACCGCCGAGCCCGTGCCGTTCCCGGACCCGGCGGCCGGGGACGCCGATGTGGGCCGAGACCGGGATGTCGACGACCCGCATCCGCTGCGCGCCGTGCGATGCGGCGCGGATGTTGTGCACGGCCGGTGCGGGGATCATTGGCGGCCCGGTGTCGAGGCCGCGGCCGTCTTCTCCCCCTCGGCTGTCGCCGTCCACCGGAAACCGCCGACCGGCAGCCCGCGCAACGTGTTTCGGGTGCGCGTCGCGGAACTCACCGATCGTGGCGGCATCATCCGGGTACAGGCCGGGGAGCGCGCGGACGGCAATCCCGGCCCGGCCGCCGATCTGACGCCCGCCGCCGCGGCGGAACTGCGACTCGCGCCGGATCTCGAGGTGTACTTCGCCGTGAAGGCCACCGAGGTCCAGGTCTATCCGCGCTGACCACCCATTCCGCGAAGCGTATTGACGTCATCGACGCATTTGTGTCAGCCGGAAACCGCCCGGCGGAGGCGAAACTTCCGATGGCTCAGCGGGGTTCGTCCAGGGTCGTGTGCATGAGGTACACGTTGTAGCTGTCCCACGCCGAGATCGTGTAGTACAGATCGCGCCCCGACGACCACGGATGGATGAAGCCGCCGTACGCCTTCGGATAATCGGCGGTACTCACCAGCGGTACGCCGTCGGTCCAGGCGCCCTGCGGTTCGGCCGCGGTCCGCAGCACGATCGAGCCCCGCGCCGGATCCAGGTACACCATCTGCCACTGGCCGCTGGACTCGTCGTAGCGCACCGAGATCTCACCCGCAATACCGGGCAGCAGCGGGGTGGCGTAGTTCTCGGCCGCCGGCGCCCAGGAGCCGTCGACCCAGTACTGGTAGGCCGACTTGTTGAGCACCTCGTCCCGGCGCACCCGCGCCAGGCCGATGACGCCGATGCGGCCGTTCGGAGTGCCGAACATGTACACGTAGTCGCCGTGCGGGACCATGGTGGCGACCTGGAAGCGATTCAGGCCGAACATGTTGTCCCACTTGGCGTACTGGTCCTTGACCCAGGTGCGGCCGTTGTCGTCGGAGTAGGCCAGCCCGCCGTTGTTGGTCCACCACATACCGGGGATGCGGTCCCAGTGATTGACCGACATGTAGCTCATGTACTGCCGGCCGCCGAGCGCGAAACCGGAGGTGGGGATGACCGTGGTCTCGTAATTCTTGATTTTGCGGCTGTCCAGCAGTTCGGCGGCGTGGCAACGGCTGTCCTGCACCATGTTCTCGATGACCAGCCCCTTGGACAGGTCCCGCTCGGTGCTGTAACCCATGACGTTGCTGCGCCAGTCCGCGCCCGCGCCACCGGCGCCGCCCGGCGCCCAGCCCTTGCCGAAGGTGTCGCCGAACAGCACCGCGACCTCGCCCGGCTTGGTCTCCCACAGGATGCCCAGGTCGGTGCCGTCGACCTGCCAGCGCATATCGGTGCGATTGTCCGAGCCGTGGCCGGTCACCTGGTTCACCAGCGTCGTCGACTCCACCTGCCGGGGCGCCACCGGCGCCACGATCGGACCGGGCTCGGCCGGGTGCACGACCGGCGGCGGCGGGGTCTGCGGTGCCGGCGGCTCGCCGCCGGGCACGGGGACCGGAATCGGTTCAGGTTCCGGCTTGATCTGGATGCGCGGCAGGTTGAACGGCCCGGAGTTCGACCCGGAACCCGACGATCCCGAATCCGACGATCCCGACCCCGAACCGGACTGCGGCTCGGGCTGTGGCGGTGGCGCCGGTTCGGGTTCCGGCTCCAGCTCCGGCGCGGTCTGCGGCTTGGAACCGTTGGGCTCCTTGGGCTTTTCGGGCTCGGGTTTGGGACTGTCGCGGATGTCGGGGCACGGGTTGCCGCACGGATCCGGCGGCAGCGGCGCCGGTTCGATGCGGGTGTTGTCCGGCTGTGGTCCGGGCACGGGCACCGGCACGATTTCCGGGACCGGCACCGGGATGTCGATGGTGGGCGGTAGCGGCGGCAGCAGTGGCGGCGGCGGTGCGTTCGGGTCGGGTTCGCGCGCCAGCGGGTCGAATCCCGTTTCACCGCAGGCGTTCACCGGCGGCGGCGCCCAGGGCGCGGGGGCCGCCGCGGCGGGCGCGGACAGCCCGACAGCGGTCAGCAGGACACCGAAAAGCGCAGGCGCAGTGCCTTTTCCCATGCAGTATCAATTCTCCTCGGTACCGGCCGCGCTGCGGTGACATCGCACAATCGGCCGCCATCGTCACTGGGGCCGAACACAGCCCGTTCAATTTAACCGACCGATTTGCCCGTACGCAGTACGGCACGGCGGGGAACCCGTATCGATTCGAGTGCGTCGGAATTGTCATGACCGACATCGCGTACGTGTTCGGCACCGGCGACGGCGTTCGCCACACCTGGTCGTCCCCGGCGGATCTGGATCTGTCGGGTACCGGCGTGTTCGACGGCGTCGCGCTGGATTTCGACGGCGACGGCGCGATCGACGACGCGCTGTGGGATTCGGACGGCGACGGTTTCGCCGACGTGTCCGCGCTGGACCTCGACGACGACGGCGTGCTCGACGCCTACTTCACCGATCCCGCCGGGCTGGGCGTCTGGGACGAGCAGATCCGCCCGGTCAGCGAGTGAGCGTGTGCCGCCGGGTATTGACCGTGACGGCGGCGATGCCCAGCCCGTAGATCGCCGCACCGGCCAGCACCACCCCCGGCGACCGCCCGTCGTCGGGGATCAGCAGCGCCGTGACCGCGATCGCGAGCACGAAGGTGATGTTGAAAACGGTGTCCTGCAGGGCGAATACCTGCCCGCGCCGGGCGTCGTCGATATCGATCTGCAAGGTGGCGTCGCCGGTCAGCTTGATGGTCTGCCCGGCCAACCCCAGGAGGAAGGCGCCGGCCAGCAGCAGGTGATGGGCGTGCCGCTCGGCGGCCCCCGTGGCGACCGTGATCGGCGTGACCAGTAGCAACTGCACCAGCACGGCCGTGGCCAGACCCGCGGCCACGGTGCGCGGCCGCCCCAGCCGCGGGATCAGCACCGGTGCGATCACGGCGGCGGCGAGCATCCCGGAGGCCGCGGCCGCGATGGCCACCCCGAACCCGACCAGCCCGCTGCTCAGCGACACGCCTTCGGCGGGTGTGCGGCGCAGCACCAGCACCATCAGCAGAGTGTTGGCGCCGAACACGATTCGATGCGTGCCGATGCCGATCATCGCGGTGGTGCATTCGCGCGACTCCCACACCGCTCGCGCGCCGGTACGCAATCCGGTCGCCACGGCGCGCACCGAACTGCGCGCTGCGGACTCCGCACGCTCCGGGCCCAGCGCGCGGCGCCCGAACCCGTACGCGGCCAGCGCACCGACGACCGATCCGGCGGCGGCGACGGCCACCGCCACGGCGGAGCCGAAGTCGCCCGCGCCGAGGCCGCCGATGATCGCGACGGCGGCCGCGGCGCCCGCGCCCGCGCAGCCCGAGGCCGCCGTCGCCAGCACCGAATTCATCGGGACCAGCCACTGTTGCGCCAGCACGCGCGGCAGCGCGGCACTCACTCCGGCCAGCACGAAACGGCTGATCCCGATCACCGCCAGCGCGAGCAGCAGCAACGGGGTGTCGGTGATCCCGGCGAGCAGACCGGCGGCCGTCACCAGGATCAGCACGCCGCGCAGCAGATTCGCCACCAGGAGCACCAGCCGGCGGTCCCAGCGGTCCAGCAGCGCCCCGGCGTAGGGCCCGATCACCGAATACGGCAGCAGCAACACGGTGAATCCGGCCGCGATGGCCAGCGGATCGGTGGCGCGTTCCGGATTGAACAGAATCGCGCCCGACAGCGCCGCCTGGAACATCCCGTCGCCGAACTGCCCGGCGAAACGGACCAGCGCCAGCCGGAGCATGCCGGGGCTGCGGGCGATGGCGGTTAGCGCCGTCCGCGCGACGGCGAACCGGTGCGGTGGATTCGGTGCGGGCGGACCGTCCGGGCTCGAGGTCAGGTGGCCGGTCATCCGCGGTCACCGGCGACACGCCGTACCACCAGCGGCTTCCGGTCGCGGTGGACCGGTATCGCCGCCCGATCGCGGTCGCGGCCCGGCGCGCGGGACCGCTGCCGGAGTATGTGTTCGATGCCCGCGAACACCTCGGGTCGCATGCGCGAATCACCTCCGGTTCGGGTTGCGGCACACCATGATACGGTCGGCCGCGCACGGCCGGCGCGCCGCGGTGCGTATCCGGCGGCGGTACCGAGCGCCCTGTATTTGCCATCGGGCGCGGTGCCGCCGGGGAGCTTATCGTGGTGGCCGTGGCGTCACGGGGCCCGGTGTCCGGGGCTCGCACGGTAGAATTTACTGGGAATTCAGGGACTGGTTCGTAATGTGCTCCTACCCTGAAAGGTGATGGGTGCTCGGCCGGAGAGGAGGACCACGATGTCCACACTCACGACACCGCACATCGACGTCCACCGCGGCGGCGACCGAATGAAAACCCGTGTGGCGTGGCTGGATTCGAAGCATTCTTTCTCCTTCGGCGAGCATTACGACCCGGAAAACACCCACCACGGCCTGTTGCTGGTGAATAACGAAGACATTGTTTCGCCGGGCCGGGGATTCGATACCCACCCCCATCGGGATATGGAGATCGTCACCTGGGTATTGAGCGGAAATCTGGTGCATCAGGATTCGCTGGGGCACAGCGGCATCATCTATCCGGGGCTGGCGCAGCGCATGAGCGCGGGCACCGGAATTCTGCATTCGGAGAAGAACGATTCCTGGCGGCTGGCGCCGGCCCAGGGCGGTACCGACGAGCACGTCGAGCCGGTGCATTTCGTGCAGATGTGGGTCGTGCCGGACGAGCCCGGACTGAATCCCGGCTATCAGCAATTGGAGATCGACGCCGAATTGGCCGGCGGCGAGCTGGTCACGGTGGCCTCGGGCCTGCCGCAGTACCGCGACCGCACCGCCATCGCGATCAACAGCAGCCATTCCGCGCTGCATGTCGCGCGCATGCCGGGCGCCGCGGACGGCGCGCCGGTGACCGTCCCGGAGGCCCCCTATCTTCACTTGTTCGTGGCGCGCGGTGAGATCGAGATGGAGGGCGTCGGAACCCTCTACGAGGGCGATGCGGTGCGGATGACCCGCAGTGGCGGTCAGCGCGTCGTGGCGAACTCGCCGTCGGAGGTTCTGGTGTGGGAGATGCACGCGCGGCTCGGCGCCCAATAACATTTCAGAGCGCCCGAACCCGGCACCGCGCCTGGGCGAACGAGAGGACAGCCATGTCGGAGCACCCGCCGTCCGGTCAGCAGTATCCGCCGCCCGGTCAGTACCCGCCCCCGCCCGGCCAATACCCCCCGCCGCCGTCCGGCAATTATCCGCCGCCGCCGGGCAATTACCCGGGCCAGCAGCAGTATTGGCAGGAATCGCCGCAGCGTAAGGGCCTGGCGATCACGTCGCTGGTGCTCGGCATCCTCGCGGTCCTCGGGCTGCTCATCTTCTTCGGCGCGGTGATCCTCGGTCCGTTCGCGCTGTTGTTCGGCATCATCGCGGCGGTCAAGGCGCGGCGCGGCACGGCGGGCGGATTCGGCATGGCCGTCGCGGGCATCGTGCTGGGCGTGCTGGCCCTGGCCGGTGCGGTCGCCGAGGCGATCGTCGGCTACAGCTTCTTCGTCGACAACGGCGGGCGCGACTATATGGACTGCATCAGGGACGCCGGCGGTGACCAGTCCAAGGTGCAGCAGTGCGAGGACGACTTCCGGGACACCCTGGAGAACAAGTTGAGCGTCACGCCGGCGCCGACCCGTTGAGAGATCAGGTGTTCCGCGCAATTAAAATGACAATAGTCACATATTGTCGGACGGCGCGGCGTAGCATCACCTGCCATGGCTCCGCTGTCGCCTACGGTCGCCCGCTGGGAATTGGTGCTGCGCCTGCGTGAGCTGCGCGAGCAACGTGGCTTCGATTCGGCCACCTTCGCCAAACGGGTCGGTTTCACCCCCGCCAACTGGTCGCATGTGGAGAAGGGCCGCCGGGTCCTGACCCTGACCACCATCGGCCCGGTGCTGGATCTACTGGAAGTGGGGAATCACGACCGCGACGAACTGCTGTCGCTGCTGACGGCGAGCAAGGATCGCGGGTGGTGGGCCAAGGCATCGGCCGTGATCGGCCCCGAGCTGCAGCGCTACTACGGCATGGAATACGGTGCGGACAGCATCCGCAGCTACGACAGCCTGGTCGTGCCCGGCCTGCTCCAGACCGAGGCCTACGCGCGGGCGCTGATCAGCGCGGACGTCATGATCCGGCCGGTGCTGGTGGAACAGTTGGTCGGGGTCCGGATGCGCAGACAACAGCGGCTGCGCGGTCCGGAGCGAGCGCGACTGACCGCAGTGGTGAGTGAGGCGACGCTGCTGCAGCAGATCGGCGGCGCCGCGGTGCTGCGGGGCCAGCTGGAGTATCTGCTGGATCTGCTGGAGGACCTCGACACGGTGGAGTTGCGGGTGATCCCGTTCAGCGCCCCCGCGGGCGCGATTCTGGGCGGCTCCAGCTTCCACCTGCTCGACTTCGCCGGCGCCTCCCTGCCGACGTTCGCGTGGGCGGAGAGCGCGGTGTTCGGCGGCGCGGTCGAGAACCCGGAACAGGTGCGTGACCTGGCGTTCGCCTATGCCCGGGCGCTCGACCAATCCCTCAGTCGCACTGAGTCATTGGCCCTGATCAGGAAGCATGCCCGAGTGTAAGATCCTGCCCATGCCAACCACCGCCAGGTATCGGCCCGAGGCCACCGGCTGGTTCACCTCGAGCCGTACCAACAACGGCAACCAGTGCGTGGAGGTCCGGTTCGACGGCGACGCGGTACTGATCCGGGACAGCAAGTTCCGCCGCGATCCGGCGCATCGCCCCGAGGACGAGCCCGTCATCACCGTCACCGCGACCGAGTGGATGGTCTTCCTCGACGCCGTGGCGGGCAGCGGGCCACCGGCCACGGAGCTGATCGCGCGCACGGCCGCCGACGGAGCCACCACGCTGAGCCGCGGGCGCCGCACCCTCACCTACACGCCGGGCGAGTGGGAGGCGTTCGTCGCCGGGGCCCGCGCCGGTGAGTTCGACCGGGTGCCGGTGTAACCCGTCCGGCGGGGGCGCCCGCTCGCGCGGATCGGCATACTGGAGATCGTGACTGCCGACGTGACGACCCCCTCCGGAATCGATCTGTCCTATCGCGACGACGCTGTGCGGGTGCAGGACGACCTGTTCGCACACGTCAACGGCAAGTGGCTGGAGACCTATGAGATCCCGGCCGATCGCGCGGTGGACGGCGCCTTCCGCACGCTGTACGACCAGGCGGAACTCGACGTGCAGACCATCATCCAGAACGCCGCCGCCTCGGATGCCGCGCCCGGCAGCGTCGAGCGCAAGATCGGCGACCTCTACAACAGCTTCATGGACGAGGCGACCGTGGCGGCCGCCGGTCTCACCCCGATCGCCGGCGAACTGGCCGAGATTCGCGACGTCACCGACCGCGGTGCGTTCGCGGCGCTGCTGGGCCGGTTGCAGCGCACCGGCGTCGGCGGCGCGCTGGGCTTCTACGTCGACACCGACGACAAGAACTCACAGCGCTACCTCGTCCATGCCACCCAGTCCGGCATCGGCCTGCCCGACGAGTCGTACTACCGCGGCGACGACTACGCCGAGATCCGCACGCGGTACGTCGAGCACATCGGCCGCATGTTCGCCCTCGCCGGCGTCGACCACGACCCGCAGCGGGTCTTCGAACTGGAGCGCAAGCTGGCGGCCGGGCACTGGGACGTGGTCCGCCGCCGTGACGCCGAATTGAGTTACAACCTCACCACTTTCGACTCGTTCACCGCGGAGAACCCGGAATTCGACTGGGCCGCATGGGCTTCCGCGACGGCCGAGGGCGTGGACCGTTCCGGTCCGGAGCTGTTCGCCGAAATCGTGGTGCGCCAACCGGATTACGCGCGCACCTTCGCCCGGCTGTGGGCCTCGGAGTCGCTCGCGGAGTGGCGCGCGTGGGCCACCTGGCGGGTGCTGCGCGCGCGGGCGGCATATCTGACGCCCGAGCTGGTCGAGGAAAATTTCGACTTCTACGGCCGCACCCTCACCGGCGCGCAGGAGAACCGCGAGCGCTGGAAGCGGGGCGTGTCGCTGGTGCAGGACCTGCTCGGCGAGGCGGTCGGAAAGTTGTATGTCGCCGAGCACTTCCCGCCGGAGGCCAAGCAGCGCATGCAGGAGCTGGTGGCCAACCTGATCGAGGCCTACCGCCGCAACATCACCCAGCTGGACTGGATGGGACCCGACACCCGGCAGGCCGCGCTGGCCAAGCTGGAGAAGTTCACCCCCAAGATCGGCTACCCGGACCGCTGGCGCGACTACTCGGCCGTGCGGATCGACCCGGCCGATCTGATCGGCAACTATCGCCGCGGCTACGCCGCCGAACACGACCGCGACCTGAACAAGCTCGGTGGTCCGGTCGATCGCGACGAATGGTTCATGACGCCGCAGACCGTCAACGCCTACTACAACCCGGGCATGAACGAGATCGTCTTCCCCGCCGCGATCCTGCAGCCGCCGTTCTTCGATATGAACGCCGACGACGCCGCCAACTACGGCGGGATCGGCGCGGTGATCGGCCACGAGATCGGGCACGGCTTCGACGATCAGGGCAGCAAGTACGACGGCGACGGCAACATGATCGACTGGTGGACCGACGCCGACCGCGCCGAATTCGCCAAGCGCACCAAGGCCCTGATCGACCAGTACAGCGGGTTCTCCCCCGCCGAACTGCCCGACAACCACACGGTGAACGGCGAATTCACCATCGGCGAGAACATCGGCGATCTCGGCGGCCTGTCGATCGCACTGCAGGCCTACAAGATCGCGCTGGACGGCGCCGAGCCGCCGGTCGTCGACGGTCTCACCGGGCTGCAGCGGGTGTTCTTCGGCTGGGCGCAGGTGTGGCGCACCAAGGCCCGCAAGGAGGAGGCGATCCGCCGCCTGGCCGTGGACCCGCACTCGCCGCCGGAGTTCCGTTGCAACGGTGTTGTCCGCAACCTGGACGGCTTCCACGAGGCGTTCGAGGTCACCGAGGGCGACGCCCTGTACCTGGATCCGACCGAGCGCGTGCGGATCTGGTAGATCCGTCGCCTGTCGACGTCGCTGGTGGAGTAGGCGAGCCTGTCGGCCACGGCCATGGTCAGCGCGATCGTCGTGCCGTGGACCGACGGCCCGCTCCCCGTCTCGAAGGGGCGGTGGCGGCCGCGACGGTCGGTGTGCGCGGCAGGCCCAGACGATCGCGCCCACGCAGACTCATCGGTCGTCCGGCCTCGGTGTCGGCCGGGTCAGGCCGAGGGTGAGGCCTTTGATCATGTGTCGCTGCAGGATCAGAAAGACCACCAGAATCGGCAGCATCGTGAGCACTGTCCCCGCCATCACCGGTCCCCAGTTGGTGAACGACGGATTCTCGGTGCTCTGCAGGAGGGTCAGGCCCACAGGGAGAGTGGCAACCCCGGCGTCATCGGCCATCAGGAGCGGCCAGAGGTACTCGTTCCACTCGGTGACGACCGTGACCACGGCGAAAGTCACCAGGGTCGGCCCGGACATCGGGAGCACCACCCGGGTGAGCAGCTGCCAGCGGCCGGCGCCGTCCATGCGGGCCGCGTCGATCACGTCCGCGGGCAGCGACCGGAAGTGATTGCGCAGCAGGAAGATGCCGAAGGCGACGCCGCACAGCGGAACGATGATGCCCGGCAAGGTATTTCGCAAGCCCCACTGGTCGACCAGGGCGTAGTTGGAGATGACCGTGACCTCGTCGGGCACCAGCAGCGCGGCGAGGATCAGCAGGAAGATCGGGGTCTTGCCGGGAAAGCGCAGGAACACCAGGCTGTAGGCGCCGCACACGCCGAGCACGAACTTCACGGCGGCGACGACGGCGGTGACGATCAGCGAATTGCGCAGGAACGTCCCGAACGGCAGCGTGGTCGCGGCCTCGGTGTAGTTGCCCGGCTGCCAGGTGCGCGGCCACCACACCGCCGGTCGGGTGTAGATGTCCGGCCGGGCCTCGAACGAGGTGGTCAGCACCCAGAACAGCGGCACGCCGACGATGATCAGCACGCACGCCATCGCGGCGTAGCCGAGCAGTGTGGCCGCGCGCTGTCTGCGCCGGAAGGCGTCGGCGGTCATCGGTCACCCCGGTCCATGGCGCGTACCTGGATGAGCGCCACGATCAGCAGCACCACGAACAGAACGGTCGCCACCGCGGCGCCGTACCCCGCCCGGGAATTGCGGAAGGACTCCAGATACACCTGGTAGGCCATGGTGGTGGTGCCGGTGCCCAGCGGACCGCCGCGAGTCAGCACGTGGACGAGGTCGAAAACCTGTAACGAGTTGAGCAGCACGGTGATCGACAGGAAGAACGTGGTCGGCCGCATCTGCGGCAGCAGCACGTGGGTGAGCCTCGCCCAGCGGCCCGCGCCGTCGATCGCGGCCGCTTCCAGCAACTCTCGCCGCACCCCTTGCAACGCCGCGAGGTAGATGACGAAGGTGAAGCCGAGATTCTTCCAGATGTAGGTGACCGTCACCATGCACAGCGCCCAGTGCGAATTCTGGTAGAAGTCGGGCACATTCGACATGCCCAGCCGGCGCAGCACGTCCTGGATCAGGCCGAAGGTGGGATCGAACAGGAACTGGAACGCCACGCCCACGGCGGCCCCGGAGATCACGAACGGCGCGAAGACCGCGGCGCGAACGACGCTGCGGCCGAACAGTTTCCGATTCAGCAGCAGTGCCAGTCCGAGTCCCAGTGTCAGGCTGCCGACCACGGCCGCGAGGGTGAAAACGATTGTGTTGGTGACGATCTGCCAGGTATCGTCCCGGCTCCACCACTCCCGATAGTTCTCGACGCCGATGTAATGGGCCACCGGCTCGGCGAGGTTCCGGTCGGTGAACGACAGCCGGATGTTGTCCAGCAGCGGCCGGTACGCGAACAGCCCGAGCAGCACCAGGTTCGGCGCCACGAGCACCACGAACAGCGCGTAGTCGGTCCAGGGGCGCACTCGTCCGGGCCTGGATCCCACCGCGGCAGTGTGACGGCCGCGGGCGACCGCCCGGTTAATTGCCGATGCCCGCCCAGGGAACTGTCGGTGCGCGAACCATCAGTCATCCCGGCATGCTTTTGGCCGGGATCCACGCATACGGGGTGTGGATACCGGCCAAAAACATGCCGGGATGACGGGAAACATGCCGGGATGACGGGGACAGAGGATGCGCGAAGTGGGGGGGGGGGGGGGGCGCGCCGGCGCCGGCCGCCGCGACAAGCGGGGCGCGGGGCAGAGGCCGGCGGGCGGCCCACGGGGGCCGGGGGCTCTGGGGGGGGGGCCGGCCCCCCCCGGGGGTTGGGGGCCGGCCGCCCGCGACCGCCCGGTTAATTGCCGATGCCCGCCCAGGGAACTGTCGGTGCGCGA
>NZ_JARWOP010000382.1 GCF_029868745.1 Nocardia wallacei
CGCCGTGGGGGGTATGTAATTCCCCGCGCGGCGGGGCCTGCACACCGTCTCGCCGCGCGGGGTGGTGTTCGACCGGGGCGGGGCGCGGGCGCCGGAGTCGACCGCGCTCGTCCTGGGCGAGACCGCGCTCACCTATCGCGACCTCGACGCGCGCGCGAACCGGCTTGCCCGCCTGCTGATTTCGCGCGGGGTGGGACCGGAGTCGCTGGTGGCGGTGGCGTTGCCCCGATCGGTGGAGTCGGTGGTCGCGGTGTGGGCGGTGGCGCGTACCGGTGCGGCGTTCGTGCCGATGGACCCGGCGCACCCGCGCGAGCGGATCGCCTACATGGCCGCGGCGTCGGGCGCGCGGTACGGCCTGACCGTCACCGAACACGCCGCGCGCCTGCCGGATTCGGTGGATTGGCTGTTGCTGGACGAGCCGGTGACCGAGGTCGCCCGGCCGAGTGCCGAGCCGATCACCGATGCCGAGCGGATCGCGCCGGTGCGGGCCGAGCACCCGGCCTATGTCATCTTCACCTCCGGATCGACGGGCCGCCCGAAGGCCGTCGTGCTGAGTCACGCCGGGCTGGCGAACCTGATCGATGAGCAGCGCCGCGGGTTCGGTGTCACCGCGGCCTCGCGCGTATTGCACACGGCGTCAACGAGTTTCGACGCGTCGGTGTTCGAGCTGCTGATGGCGTTCGGGTCCGGCGCGACGCTCGTCGTCGCGCCGGAGGACAGCTACGGCGGCGACGCGCTGGCCGGGCTGCTGCGCGCGCAGCGGGTCACGCACATCGTCGTCACGCCGACGGTCCTGGCGACCATGACACCCGGCGGTCTCGAGGACCTGCGGGTGGTCGCGGTCGCGGGGGAGGCGTGCCCCGAACGGATCGTGCGCATCTGGAGCCCGGGGCGGGAGATGTTCAATCTCTACGGACCCACGGAGGCGACGATCTGGACCACGGCGTCCGCGCCGATGCGGGCGTCGGACCCGATCACGATGGGGCGCGCCATCCCGGGCGTCGGCGTCGTCGTGCTCGACGGCTGGCTGCGCCCGGTGCCGGTGGGCGTCGCGGGTGAACTCTACGTGTCCGGCCCGTCGCTGGCGCGGGGGTACCTGGGCCGTCCGGACCTGACCGCGCAGCGTTTCGTCGCCGACCCGTACGGCGTACCGGGCGCCCGCCTGTACCGGACCGGTGACCTGGTCCGGCGGACGGCCACCGGCGAACTGGAATACCTGGGGCGCACCGACTTCCAGGTGAAGGTGCGCGGCCTGCGCATCGAACTGGGCGAGATCGACGCGACCCTGGAAGCGCAGGACGGCGTCGCCGCCGCGGTCACGGTCAACCGGCCCACCGCGGCGGGCGCGGAGGCCCTGGTGTCCTATGTGGTCGCCGAACCGGAGCACGAACTCGACACCATCGTGCTGACCGCTGCCCTGGCGCAGCGGCTGCCGGAGTACATGGTGCCCGCCGCCATCGTCACCGTGGACCGGATGCCGCTCTCGCCCACGGGCAAGCTGGACCGGGCCGCGCTGCCCGATCACACCTTCGGCGGTGACAGTGAGTGGCGCGCACCGGTTTCCGGCGTCGAGGCGACGCTGGCCGAGGTGTTTGCCGGGGTGCTCGGGGTGGCGCAGGTCGGTGTGGACGACAGCTTCTTCGCGCTCGGCGGCGACAGCATCATGTCGATCCAGCTGGTGGCGCGCGCGAAGGCGCGGGGCGTGGTCTTCACCCCGCGCGAGGTCTTCCAGCGGCGTACCGTCGCCGCGCTGGCGGCGATCGCGCGCCGGGCCGGTGACGAGGAGATCGCCGCGCTCGACGAGCTCCCCGGTGGCGGTGTCGGGACGATGCCACCGACGCCGATCGTGCGCTGGATGCTCGCTCGCGGCGGCGGTTTCGACCGGTTCCACCAGTCTCTGGCGCTGCGGCTGCCGGCCGGCATCGACCGGGACGGGCTCGTGAAAACCGTTGCGGCCGTGGTGGACCACCACGACATGTTGCGTTCGCGGCTGATCGACACCGCCGAGGGGCCACGGATCCTGGTCGGCGATCAGGGTTCGGTCGATGTCGCCGCGCTGCTGCACCGTGTGCCCGTGGACGGACCGGACGGCGCCCGCGCGGCGGCCGAACGGGAGCGTGCCGCGGCGGCCGCACGCCTGGACCCGGCGACGGGGCAGGTGCTGCGACTGGTGTGGCTCGACGATGGCCCCGACGCGGCCGGCTGGTTGATCGTGGTGGCACACCACTTGGCCGTCGACGGTGTCTCGTGGCGAATCCTGGTGCCCGACTTGATGTCCGCGTGGGCGCAGGTGTCGGCGGGACAGCGGCCCGTGCTGGCGCCGGTGGGCACCTCGATGCGGCGCTGGGCGCACGCGCTGGCCGAGATCACCCCGGGGCCGGACGAATCCGACTACTGGGCCGGCGTACTGAGCGGGCCGGATCCGCTGCTGGGCGCGCGCGCCCTCGATCCGGCGGTCGACGTCGCCGCGACCGTCGACCACATCGACCTCACCGTCGGTCCGGAGGTGACCGCGGCGCTGACCACCACCGTGCCCGGGGCGTTCCACGGCGGCGTGCACGACGGCCTGCTGGCGGCGCTCGCGGTGGCGGTCACGGCGTGGCGGGCGCGGCACGGAGTGCGCGCCGAGGACACGCTCGTCCAGTTGGAGGGCCACGGCCGCGAAGAGACCGCGGTGCCGGGCGCCGATGTGTCCCGCACGGTCGGCTGGTTCACCACCGCCTATCCAATTCGGCTACGGCTCGGCACGATCGATGCCGAACAGGCGCTGACCGGTGGCGCGGCCGCGGGCGCCGCGATCAAGGCGGTCAAGGAACAGCTGCTCGCCGTGCCCGGCAACGGACTCGGCTACGGACTGCTCCGCTCGGCCGCCGCGGACGTCGGCTCGACCGGTGCGCCGCAGCTCTCGTTCAACTACCTCGGCCGCACCGTACTCGGCGAGAGAGCCGATGCGGCAACCGAACTCGGGTGGCTGCCGACCACGGACCTCGGCACCGCGACGGCCGGGGACAACGACGACGCCCCGGCGACCGGCGTCGTCGACATCACCGCGATCGTCACCGACGGCGACGCGGGCGAGACCCTGCGGGCGTCGTTCGGCTACCCCACCGGCATTCTGTCGGCCGACGACGTGCGGGACCTCGCGCGGCTGTGGGAGCAGGCCTTGTCGGCGCTGGCCGCACACGCGGGCGCGCCGGGCGCGGGCGGGCACACGCCTTCGGACTTCGACCTGATCAGCGTGCGGCAGCACGAGATCGACGAATGGGAGTCGCGGTATCGGCCCGCGGACGTGTGGCCGCTGTCGCCGTTGCAGACCGGTCTGCTGTTCCACGCCATGCTGTCCGGCCGGACGGCCGACGCCTACACCGCGCAACTGTCCCTGACGCTGGAAGGCGCGGTCGATCCCGATCGGCTGCGCGCCGCCGCGCAGGCGCTGCTGGACCGGCATCCGAATCTGCGGGTCGCGTTCGCCACCTCGGGGGAGGCGGCGGTGCAGCTCGTCTGCGACCCGGTCGCGGTGCCGTTCACCGTGATGGACGTGCGCGGCGAGACCGCAGAAGCCGACCTCGACCGGCTCGCCGCTGTGCAGCGCGCGACGCCGTTCGACACCGCGGTGCCGCCGCTGCTGCGGTTCACGCTGGTGCGGGTCGCCGACGACCGGTGGCGGCTGCTGCTGACCAACCATCACATCCTGCTGGACGGCTGGTCGATGCCGCTGCTCGTGCGCGACCTGCTGCTGCTCTACGCGGGACGGGTGGACGGCCCGGCCCCGTCGTTCCGCGACTTCCTGGAATGGCTTGCCCGCCAGGACCGTTCGGCCTCCGTGCGAGCCTGGCGGCAGGCGCTGTCGGGCGTGTCCGAACCGACACTGCTGGCGCCGCGGGACAGCGGCGCCGCCGCGTCCACCCGGCCGCGCAACCACCTGTTCGAGCGCGACGAGCAGCGCACCGCCCACCTGGTGGAGCTGGCGGCCCGGCACGGCGTCACGCTGAACACGATCCTGCAGGCGGCGTGGGGCATCGTGCTGTCCCGTTCCACCGCGCGCCGCGATGTGGTGTTCGGCGCGACCGTCTCCGGCCGTCCGCCGCAACTGGCGGGCGTCGAGGAAATGGTCGGCCTGCTCATCAACACCGTTCCGGTGCGGGTGCGGACCACTCCGGGGGAGCCGGTGGCCGCGCTGCTGCGCCGCGTACAGGACGAGCAGGCGGCGCTGCTCGAGCACCATCACGCCGGTCTGGCCGAGATCCAGGCGGTGACCGGATTGCCCGCGCTGTTCGACACCCTGCTGGTGTTCGAGTCCTACCCGATGGACACCGCGGCGATCGCTCGCCTCGCGACCGACATCGACGGCATGTCGATGACCGCGGCCGCGGTGGACGACGCCGCCCACTACCCGCTGACCATTGTGGCGCAACTGGATTCGCGGCTGCGTTTCCGCGTCGGCTATCAGCCGGAGGCATTCGACGCCGACACCGTCGCCGCGCTCGCCGAGCGGTTCGACCGGGTGCTGGACGGGCTCGCCAGCGCGGCGAGCGTGGCCGAGGTCGATATCCTGACCGGCCCGGAACGGGTCGATCTGCTGACCCGTCACGGCCGGCCCGCGGAACCGGCGCGGCCGCTGGCGGAACTGCTGGACGCGGCGGTCGCGGCGAACCCGGACGGCGTGGCCGTGGTGTGCGAGGGCCGGGAACTCACCTATCGGCAGCTGTCGGAGCGGTCGAACCGCCTGGCGCGCTTGCTGATCCGGCGCGGTCTGGGCCCGGAGGAACTGGTGGCGGTCGGGCTGCGCCGGTCGATCGACTCGCTGGTCGCGGTGTGGGCGATCGCGCGGTCGGGCGCGGCCTTCGTCCCGGTCGATCCGGCCTATCCGCCCGACCGGATCGCGTACCTGCTGGACGACTGCGGCGCGCGCCTCGGGCTGACTGTCACCGGTTCCGCATTGCCCGCCACCGTGGAGTGGCTGGTACTGGACGATCCGGCGGTGGAGTCGGACCTGGACGCACTGCCGTCCGGCCCGATCGGCCCGGCCGAACGGGTGCGTCCGCTGTCCCCGTCGCATCCGGCTTACGTGATCTACACCTCCGGCTCCACCGGTCGCCCGA
Organism: Nocardia wallacei; assembly: GCF_029868745.1. Taxonomy (GTDB): domain Bacteria; phylum Actinomycetota; class Actinomycetes; order Mycobacteriales; family Mycobacteriaceae; genus Nocardia; species Nocardia wallacei_B. The sequence continues at coordinate 5,103 of NZ_JARWOP010000382.1, forward strand.
AGGGTGTCGTCGTCGAGCACGGCGGGCTCGCGAACTTCCTCGCCGAGCAGCGGGAACGCTATGCGGTGCGGCCGAATTCACGGGTGCTGCACTGCGCCTCGCCCAGCTTCGACGCCTCGATACTGGAACTGCTGCTGGCGATCGGCGCGTCCGCGACCCTGGTGATCTCGCCCCCGGCCGTGTACGGCGGCGAGGAATTGCGGCGGCTGCTGCTCGACCAGCAGGTCACCCATGCCTTCCTCACCCCGTCCGTGCTGGCGTCCCTCGATCCGGCCGGGCTGGACGATTTCGGCACGGTGATCGTCGGCGGCGAGGCGTGCTCGTCGGCGCTGGTCGAACGGTGGGCCCCGGGCCGCGGGCTGTACAACGCGTACGGTCCCACCGAAACCACGATCGCGACGAATATCAGTGGGCCGCTGGCTCCGTCGGGCCCGATCACCATCGGCGCGCCGATCCGCGGCACGACGTCGCTGGTGCTCGACGATGCCTTGCGCCCGGTGCCGGAGGGCGTCGGGGGCGAGCTGTATCTGGCGGGCGAGTCGCTGGCCCGCGGCTACCACCGGCGGGCGGGGCTGAGCGCTGCCCGCTTCGTGGCGAATCCGTACGGGCCGCCCGGCAGCCGGATGTACCGCACCGGCGATATCGTCCGCTGGACCGCGGGCCGTGCCCTGGAATACCTGGGCCGCGGCGATTCCCAGGTGAAGGTGCGCGGGCTGCGCATCGAACCGGGTGAGATCGACGCCGTCCTGACCGGCTTCCCGGGCGTCGACACGGCGGTCACCGTGGGCCGCACCGCACCGTCGGGTAACGCGCTGCTCGTCTCCTACATCGTTGCCGCCGAAGGTATTTCGATCGACACGGCCGCGCTGCGCCGGGACGCGGCCGGGTTGCTGCCGGACTACATGGTGCCCGCGGCGATCGTGGTCGTGCCCGAACTGCCCGTGACCGCCGCGGGCAAACTCGACCGCGACGCGCTGCCACAACCGGTCCTCGAGAGCGGATCGACCCGCGACGCCGTGACCGGGGCCGAACGCACGCTGGCCGAGGTGTTCGCCCAGGTGCTCGGGGTCGATCGGGTGGGGGCCGACGACAGCTTCTTCGCCCTCGGCGGCGACAGCATCATGTCCCTGCAACTGGTCGCTCGCGCCAGGGAACGCGGGCTGGCGTTCTCGACCCGGGACGTGTTCGAGCAGAAGACGGTGGCGGGATTGGCCTCGGTCGCACGCGATGCCGCCGCGGGCGACGCCGCCGCACTGCCCGAATTGCCCGGCGGCGGAGTGGGATTCGCGCCGCTGCTCCCGATTCACCGGTGGCTGGTCGAGCGCGGCGGCGGATTCGACCGGTTCGAGCAGTCGCTGGTGCTCGCGCTGCCCGCCGGGATCGACCGCGCCGGGCTGGTGGCTACCGTCGGTGCCGTGGTGGACCGGCACGACGCGTTGCGCGGTCGGCTGGTGCACACTACCGAGGGGTGGTCGCTCGATATCGCCGCGCCGGGCACCGTCGACGTGGACGCGCTGGTGCGCCGGGTCGAGGTCACCGACGACACCGAATCCGAAGTCGCCGCAGCGGAATTCGACGCCGCTGTGGGCCGCCTGGACCCGGCCGCGGGCGTCGTCCTGCAACTGGTCTGGCTCGACCTCGGCCCGAGTCGGCCGGGCCGGTTGATCGTGGTCGCGCACCATCTGGTGATCGACGGCGTGTCGTGGCGCATCGTGATCCCGGACCTCATGGCGGCCTGGGCGCAGGTGCGCGACGGGCAGCAGCCGTCCCCGGCGCCGGTCGGCACCTCGCTGCGGCGCTGGGCGCACGCCCTCGCCGAGGAGGCGGTCGCGCCGGGCCGCGTCGCCGAATTGCCCTATTGGACATCGGTTCTCGACGGGCCGGATCCGCTGCTCGGTGACCGGGAGCTCGACCCTGCTATCGATCTGGCTGCCCGCGTCCGCCGCCACGAGGTGGAACTGCCGACCGACCTGACCGAGGCCGTCCTCGGCACGGCGGCCGCCGCGTTCCACGCGGGCGCGGCCGACGCGCTGATCGCCGCCCTCGCCGTCGCGGTGACGGCCTGGCGTGCGCGTCGCGGCGCCGCCGAGCCGTCGCTGCTGCTGCGGCTGGAGGGCCACGGCCGCGAGGAGTCCGTGGCGCCCGGCGCCGACCTGTCGCGGACGGTCGGCTGGTTCACCTCGGCCTATCCGGTGCGCCTGTCCCTCGACGGGCTCGACGCGCGCGCCGCGCTGTCGGGCGGCGTTGCCCTGGACGGCGCGGTGCGGGCGGTCAAGGAGCAGTTGCGGACCGTGCCGGACAACGGCATCGGCTACGGGCTGCTGCGATACCTCAACGCCGACACCGCCGACCGGCTGCCCGCGGGACTGCCCGGCCAGATCAGCTTCAACTACCTCGGACGGATGTCGGAGGCCGACATCCCGGCCGCGCTGAGCGGTGCCGGCTGGACCCCTGTCGGCGACCTCGCCGCCCTGCCCCGCCGCGCCGACCAGGACATGCCCGCAGCGGCCGTCCTCGACATCAACGCCGTCGTGGTCGACGGCCGCCTCACCGCGAGCCTGGGCTACCCGGACACGCTGCTCGACGCCGGTACGGTCGCCGAGATCGCGGACCTGTGGGTGCGGGCACTGACGGCGCTGGCCGACCACGTGCGCGCGGGCGGCGGCGGGCACACGCCGTCGGACTTCCCGCTGGTCACCCTGGCGCAGGCCGATATCGACCACTGGCAGCGGCGCTACCCGCGCCTCACCGACGTCTGGCCGGCGGCACCGCTGCAGACGGGCCTGCTCTTTCATGCGTTCCTCGCCCAGGCCGCGGTGGACATCTACACGGTGCAACTGGTGCTGGCGCTGTCCGGACGCGTGGACGCGGAGCGGATGCGCCGCGCCGCGCAGGCGGTGCTCGACCGGCATCCCAACCTGCGCGTCGCCTTCGCCACCGGACCCGACGGCGCTGTGGTCCAGGTGGTCGCCGACGGCATCGAAGTCCCTTGGCGCACCGTCGATCTCGGCGGCGGCGTCGATATCGAGGCCGAACTGTCGGCGACGCTGGCCGCCGATCGCGCGGCGGGTCTGGACCCGGCCCAGGCCCCGCTGCTGCGCTTCACCCTGATCACGCTGGGCGACAACAACTTCCGTCTGGTGCTCGCGTACCACCACGTGCTGCTCGACGGCTGGTCGCTGCCGCTGCTGCTGCGGGAACTGCTGACCACCTACGCCACCGGCGATCCGGCGGCGCTCGGCCCGGTCCCGCCGTACCGCCGCTACCTCGAGTGGCTCGGCGGCCGCGACACCGCGCGGTCGCTCGCCGTGTGGACCGAAGCCCTCGCCGGAGCCGAGCCGACCCTGCTCGCGTCACCGGCGTCCGCCGCGGACGCCGCGCCGCGTATCGACGAGGTCGAGGTCGCGCTCACCGCCGGGCTGACGCGGCGGCTGGCCGAACTGGCCGCCGAGTTGGGTGTCACGGTCAATACCGTCGTGCAGGCCGCGTGGGGAATCATGTTGTCCCGCTCCACCGGTCGCGACGATGTGCTGTTCGGTGCGACGGTGTCCGGCCGCCCGCCCCAGGTGACCGGCGTCGAATCGATGATCGGGCTGTTCATCAACACCGTGCCCGTCCGGGTGCGATTCCGGGCGGGGGAGCCGGTGCGCGCCGTGCTCACGCGGCTGCAGGCCGAGCAGGCGCGGCTGCTGGAGCACCATCACGTGGCGCTGAGCGATATTGCCCGCGGCGTCGGGGCGCAGACGCTGTTCGACACGATGACGGTGTTCGAGTCGTATCCGATCGATCGCGCCGGGCTGTCCGAGCAGGCGCGCGCACTCGACGGACTGTCCATCGACGACGTCACCTCCAACGACGCCCCGCACTATCCGCTGTCGGTGGTGGTGCTCACCGGTGAGCGGCTGCGCGCGCACTTCCAGTACCAGCCCGCGGTGTTCGACGAGACCTGGGTGCGCGGATTCGCGGACCGGCTGGTGCGGCTGCTCACCGCGATCGCCGACGATCCCGCGACGCCGATCGGCCGCATCGATGTCCTGGACCCCGTTGAGAAGGCGGCGCTGCTGCGCCGGGCACACGGGACCCCGCGTCCGCGGCCGGCCGGGCAGACCTTGGTCTCGATGGTCCACGAACGGCTGGCGGCGGCGCCGGACACCGTCGCGGTGTGCGGTGCGGGCGGCACGCTGACCGCGGCCGAACTGTCCGAGCGATCGAACCGATTGGCGCGCAAGCTGATCGACGCGGGGATCGGCGCCGAGCAACGAGTGGCTGTGGCGCTGCCGCGCTCGCCGGAACTCGTCGTCGCCGTCCTCGCGGTCCTCACCGCGGGCGCGGCGTACGTGCCGGTCGACCCCGGCTACCCGGCCGAGCGGATCGCGCACCTGCTGAGCGACGCGACGCCCGCCTGTGTGCTCGTCGACCCCGCCGCGCCGGTGCCCGTGCCCGGCGATCTGCCCGTGCTCCACGTGGACGGGACGGAAATCGGTGCGGGCGAACCGATCACCGACGCCGAGCGGACTCGTCCGCTGCGCCCGGCCAACCCGGCGTACGTCGTCTACACCTCCGGCTCCACCGGACGGCCGAAGGGCGTGACGGTCAGCCACGCCGCGGTCGTCAATCAGGTGCACTGGGTGACGGAATGGCTCGGTCTCGGCGACACCGACGTGGTGCTGCTGAAGACACCGCTGTCGTTCGACGTCTCGGTCTGGGAACTGTTCGGCGCCTTGACCACCGGCGCCCGCCTCGTCGTCGCCGAACCGGACGGCCACCGGGATCCGGCGTACCTGCGGGCGGTGATCGAGGACCACGGAGTGACCCTGGTGTCATTCGTGCCATCGATGCTGGAGGCCTTCGCCGACAGTCTGCCGCCCGGAGCCTGCGCCTCGCTGCGCGCAGTGCTGGCCGCAGGCGAGGCATTGCCCCCGCACACCCTCACCCGCACCCAGGCACACCTACCCACCGCACAGATCCACAACCTCTACGGGCCAACCGAGTTCACCGTCCACGCGACCGCGGCCACTGTCACCTCGGCCGACGCGACGGTTGTGCCGATCGGTATGCCGGTGGACAACGGGGCGGCGTATGTGCTTGATGGGCACCTGCATCCTGTGCCCGACGGTACCGTGGGGGAGTTGTATCTGGCGGGGGTGCAAGTGGCGCGCGGTTACCACGGGCGTCCGGGGCAGACTGCGGAGCGGTTTGTCGCGCACCCGTTTGCCACGGACGGGCGACGGCTGTATCGCACCGGGGATCTGGTGCGTCGCCTCGGCGGCGGGGCACTGGAGTATGTGGGCCGCACCGACTTCCAGGTCAAGGTGCGGGGTGTCCGGATCGAACTGGGCGAGATTGACGCGGCGCTCACCGCGCTCGACGGCGTGGAGTTCGCGGTCACGGTCGGGCACACCGGCGCTGCCGGCGGTACGTCGCTGGTCTCGTACGTGCTGCCCGCACCCGGCCGCGTGCTCGATCCCGCTGCCTTGCGGGAGGCCGTGGCGGGCGTGCTGCCCCCGGTCATGGTTCCCGCCTCGGTCACGGTGCTCGACGCGCTGCCGCTCACGCCGGTGGGCAAGCTGGACCGCGCCGCACTGCCGGAACCGGTGTTCGCCACGCGGGAATTCCGTGCGGCCCGGACGGATCGGGAGCAGCGGCTCGCCGAGGTGTTCGCCGCGGTGCTCGGCGTCGACCGGGTCGGTGTGGACGACAACTTCTTCGCCCTCGGCGGCGACAGCATCATGTCCATCCAGCTGTCGGCCCGCGCGGGGGAACGCGGGATAACGATCACGCCCCGGGATGTGTTCGAGCACAAGACCGTTGCCGCGCTCGCACGGGTGGCCGCGACCGCCCCCGACGAGCCCGCGGCGCTGCCCGAGCTGCCGGGCGGCGGTGTGGGCGAGCTGCCGCTGCTGCCGATCCACCACTGGCTGATCGAGCGCGGCGGCGGGTACGACCGCTTCGCCCAGTGGCTGGTACTGCGCCTGCCGCTCGGCATCGATCGGGACGGGCTGGTCGAAACCCTTGCGGCAGTGGTCGACCGGCATGACGCATTGCGTACGCGGCTGCTGGACTCCGGGCCGGGCGATGCGGTGCGCGCCGCGATGCTCACCGTGGCCCCGCCCGGTGCGATCGATGTGGACAGCCTCCTGCATCATGTCGAATTGCCTGCCGAATCCGGCGAGGACATCGACGAAACTCTCACTCGCGAACTGGATTCGGCGCTCGGACGGCTGGCGCCCCGTCGCGGCGGCATGCTGCGCCTGGTGTGGCTCGATCTCGGCCCGGACCGTGCTGGACGGCTGCTGGTCGTCGTGCACCACTTGGCGATGGACGGGGTGTCCTGGCGCATTCTGGTGCCGGATCTGATCACGGCGTGGGCCGCGATCGCCGACGGGCGGCAACCGGCGCTGCCGCCGGTCGGCACCTCGCTGCGCCGCTGGGCGCACGCCCTCGCCGACGACGCGACGCGACCCGGGCGAATGCGTGAATTGCCGTACTGGCGTGCGGTTCTCGACGGCCCCGACCCGGAGATCGGTGCGCGTCCGCTGGACCCGGCCGTCGATGTGGCCGCCACCCTCGAACAGGTAGAGGTGGACGTGCCGCCGGAGGTCACGGAGGCAGTGCTCACCACCGTGCCGCAGGCGTTCCACGGCGGCGTGAACGACGCGCTGCTGGCGGCGCTGGCCGTCGCGGTCCGGGTGTGGCGTGCTCGGCGCGGCGGCGGCGACTCCGCGGTGCTGGTTCGGCTCGAGGGCCACGGGCGGGAGGAGACCGTCGTGCCCGGCGCCGCCCTTTCACGCACGGTGGGCTGGCTGACCAGCGCGTACCCGGTCCGGCTGGAACTCGGGGACCTCGACGTCGAGGCCGCGCTCGCCGGGCGGGACGCGATCGGGCAGGCCGTCAAGGCGGTGAAGGAACATCTACGCGCGGTGCCGGACAACGGCCTCGGATACGGCGTGCTGCGCTACCTCAACGACGAGACCGGCCCCGTCCTGGCCGCCCACGACCGCGCGGGCGGGATCGGGTTCAACTACCTCGGCCGCACGAACACCGGTGAGCTGCCGCAGGATTCGGCCTGGCTGCCGATCGGCGCACCCGGCGCCCTGCGCGCCGCGCCGGATGCCGATATGGCCGTGGACCGCGCTGTCGACATCAATGTCATGGCCGTCGATGTCGACGGCGCGACACACCTACGCGGCACCCTCGCCTACCCGGCGGGCGTGCTGTCCGCACCGGAGGTCACCGACCTGGCTCGGCTGTGGGTACAGGCGTTGTCCGCCTTGGCCGCCCACGCCGCCGAGCCGTCGGCGGGCGGTCACACGCCGTCCGATTTCGCCGTCGCGGTGGCCCAATCCGACCTCGACGCCTGGGCGGCCGACCATCCCGGCCTGGACGTGTGGGCGCTGACGCCCTTGCAGACCGGCCTGCTGTTCCATGCCCTGCTGGCCGGGTCGGCGATGGACGCCTACACGGCGCAGGCCCGCGTCGAACTGACCGGCAACGTGGACCCGCAACGGCTGCGTGCGGCCACCGCCGCACTACTGGACCGGCACGCGAACCTGCGGGCGGCGTTCGTCACCGGCTCGGCGGGCACCCCGGTACAGGTGATCCCGGACGCGGTGGAACTGCCGTGGACCGAGATCGACGCCACCGGGCCCGGCGGCGACGAACGCGCGGCGGCCGCACGCGCCCACGATCGGCGGCAGCCGTTCGACATGGCCGCGCCGCCCCTGTTGCGGGCCACCCTGATCCGGCTCGACGGGCAGCGCTGGCAATTGCTGCTGACCAACCACCACATCCTGCTCGACGGCTGGTCGATGCCGCTGCTCGTGCGCGACCTGCTGGTGCTGTACGCCACCGGCGGTGACACCGCGGCGCTGCCGCCGGTGCGGCCGTATCGCACCTTCGTCGACTGGGTCGGCCGTCAGGATCGCGCGGCTGCCACCGAGGCCTGGCGCGCGGCGCTGGCCGGTGTCGAGGAGCCGACGATACTGGTGCCCGCGGCCGCCGACGCCCGGCCTGTCGCGGTGCCCCGCAAATACCGTCGGGCAGTGGACGAGCCGCGCACGGCTCGCCTGAGCGAACTCGCCGCGCGGCACGGTGTCACCGTCAACACCGTCCTGCAGGCGGCCTGGGCGATCGTGCTGTCGCGCCTGACCGACCGCGCGGAAGTCGTGTTCGGCGCCACGGTGTCCGGTCGACCGCCCGCACTGCCCGGCGTGGAATCCATGGTCGGACTGTTCATCAACACCGTCCCGGTCCGGGTGCGGGTGGACGAACAGGAGAGCGTCGCGGCGCTGCTGCGGCGCGTCCAGGCCGAACAGGCCGCGCTGCTCGAGCATCAGCATCTGGGGCTGGCCGACATCCACAGCGCGGCCGGCGTCGGTGAGCTGTTCGACACGCTGCTGGTCTTCGAGTCCTATCCCGTCGACACCGCCGCGCTGGCCGGGCTCGCCGACGGCGTGGACGGCGCGAAGGTCACCGCGACCGACGCCGACGATTCCACGCATTATCCGCTGAGCATTGTCGCGCAACAGGATTCGCGCCTGCACCTGGTTGCCGGGTATCAGCCCGAACTGCTCGACGAGGCCTCGGTGGCCGCGATCGTGTCGCGCCTGGAACGGGTGCTGGATGCCGTCCTGGCCGACGCGGCGCGGGCGGTTCGCGATATCGATGTGCTCGATTCCGCCGAACGCGGCGCGGTCCTGCACGGCTGGCACGAACCCGCGCACCCGGTCGACGCCGGTGCCACCTTGACGTCGCTGTTCGAGACGCAGGCCGCCGCGAGGCCGGACGCGGTCGCCGTGCGGTGCGGTGACACCACGCTCACCTACGGCGATCTCGCGGCCCGGGTGAACGGGCTGGCGCGCACCCTGGTGCGGGCGGGTGTGGGACCCGAGGCGCTGGTGGCCGTGCTGCTGCCGCGATCGGAGGATCTGGTGATCGCGATCCTGGCGGTGCTCGCCGCCGGCGGCGCGTACGTGCCGGTGGACCCGGCGTATCCGGCCGAACGCATCGCCTACACGCTGGCCGACGCCGCGCCCGTCTGCGTCCTCACCACCTCCGACATCGCGCCCGAGGTGACGTCGGACTTCCGCCGCCTCGACCTCGACACGCTCGAAATACCGTCGGCCGCAGCGCCTCTCACGGACGACGACCGGCGGGCTCCGCTGCGCGCGACGCATCCCGCGTACGTCATCTACACCTCCGGCTCGACCGGGCGCCCCAAGGGCGTGGTCGTCACCCACCGCAATGTCGTGGAACTGCTGGGTAATGCGCAGCCGCACTTCGGGTTCGACCACACCGACGTCTGGACGCTGTTCCACAGCACCGCGTTCGACTTCTCGGTGTGGGAGCTGTGGGGGCCGCTGGCCTACGGCGGCACTCTCGTGGTGGTCGACTATGACACGTCCCGCACCCCGGACCGGTTCCGTGAACTCGTGCGGCGCGAACGGGTCACCGTGCTCAATCAGACGCCGTCGGCGTTCTATCAGTTCATCGAGGCCGACCGGGCGGCGGCCGAGTCCGGCGCCGGGGACCTGGCGCTGCGGCACGTCGTCTTCGGCGGCGAGGCACTGCAATTCACGCAGCTGGCGCGCTGGTACGACCACCACGGCGACACCGCGCCGCGGCTGGTGAACATGTACGGCTTCACCGAGACCTCGGTGCACGTGTCCTTCCAGGCGCTCGACGCCGCGCTGGTCCGCGGCCACGCCACCGGTGTGATCGGCCGCGGCCTGCCGGGTCTGGCGGTGCGGGTGCTGGACCGGCGCCTGCGTCCGGCGCCCATCGGCGCCGCCGGGGATCTGTATGTGGCCGGGGCGCAGCTGGCCCGCGGTTATCTGGGCCGTCCCGGACTGACCGCGCAGCGGTTCGTCGCCGACCCGTACGGCGCGCCGGGCGACCGGCTGTACCGTACCGGCGATGTGGCCCGCTGGACTCCCGCCGGTCAGCTGGAATACCTGGGGCGCAGCGACTTCCAGGTCAAGGTCCGCGGTTTCCGCATCGAACTGGGTGAGATCGAGGCGGCGTTGCTCGCTGTGCCCGGCGTCGCCCGGGTGGCGGTGGCGGTCCGCGGCAATACGCTCGGAGACCAGCTGGTGGGCTACGCCGTCGCGGCCGAGAACGCCGCCCTGGACGGTGCGACCCTCCGCGCGGCGCTCGCCGAGCGGCTGCCCGTCCACCTGGTGCCCGCGACGATCATGGTGCTCGCCGCACTGCCGCTGACACCGTCGGGCAAGCTGGACCGGAAAGCCTTGCCGGAGCCGGTATTCGACGCCGGGGACATCACCAGGAGTCCGCGCACTCCCGCCGAGCACACCCTGGCGGAGGTGTTCGCCGAGGTGCTCGGGCGCGACCGGGTCGGGGTAGACGACGGCTTCTTCGCTCTCGGCGGCGACAGCATCATGTCCATCCAGCTGGTGGCGCGGGCCAAGGCGCGCGGTCTGGTCTTCTCCCCGCGAGATGTGTTCGAGCACAAGGCCGTAGCCGCGCTCGCGGCCGTCGCCACCGACGGCGCGACGGCCCCCGACCGGCTGGCCGAACTGCCCGGCGGCGGAGTCGGCGAACTACCACTCCTGCCCATCCACCGCTGGATGGTCGAGCGCGGCGGCGAATTCCGCCGCTTCCACCAATCCCTGGCCCTCGACCTCCCGGCGGGCATCGACCGCCCCAGCCTCACAACAACTCTCACGGCGCTGATCAACCACCACGACATGCTCCGCGCCCGCCTCCTCCCCGCCAGCGAAGACCACCCCGCCGTCACCGCACCGGAGTCGGTGAACGCTGCCGCGGGGGACTGGCGGGTCGAGGTGGCGGCGCTGGGGGCGATTGATGTCGAGGCGCTGATCGAGCGCGTCGAAGTGGATGATTTCGGTGATGCGGCGGTGATGGCCGCGGCGGACGCGGCGGTGGGTTGGCTGGATCCAGGTGCGGGCCGGGTGGTTCGGTTCGTGTGGGTGGATCGTGGTGTGGAGCGGGCGGGGCGGTTGCTGGTGGTGGCGCACCATCTCGTTGTGGACGGGGTGTCGTGGCGAATTCTGGTGCCCGACTTGATGTCCGCGTGGGCGCAGGTGTCGGCGGGGCAGCCGCCCGTGCTCCCGGCGGTGGGTACCTCGATGCGGCGCTGGGCGCATGGGCTGCGGGACGAGGCGCATCGGCCCGGTCGGACGGCCGAAGCGGCGTGGTGGGAGCGGGTGCTGGACGGCCCGGATCCTCTGCTGGGTGCGCGGCCCCTCGACCCGGCTGTCGACGTGGCGGCAACGGTCGAGCAGGTCCGGGTCACCGTGCCCGCCGAGGTGACCGACGCCCTGCTCACCGAGATTCCGGGCGCCTTCCACGGCGGCGTCAACGACGGCCTGCTGGCGGCGCTGGCGCTGGCGGTCACGGTCTGGCGCGCCCGCCGCGGCGTGACCGAGACCGACACCCTGGTGCAACTGGAAGGCCACGGCCGCGAGGAGTCGATCGCCGACGGCGCCGACCTGTCCCGCACCGTCGGCTGGTTCACCAGCGCCTACCCGGTTCGGTTGCGGCTCAACGGAATCGACGCCGACGCGGCGGTGGCCGGTGGCACGGAACTCACCGCGGCGATCAAGGCGGTCAAGGAGCAACTGCTGGCCGTGCCGGACAAGGGCATCGGCTTCGGACTGCTGCGCTACCTCAACGAAGCGACCGCACCGGCGCTGGCCGATCTCGACCGCGCCCAGATCAGCTTCAACTACCTCGGCCGCACCGGCGGCGAGATCGCGCCGGGCACCGCGGACGGGTGGCTGCCGTCCGCCGAGACCGACCTCTCCGCGGTCGCCGTCGACGCCGACACGCCGGCCAACCGGGTGCTCGACATCAACGCGCTCGTCGCCGACGGCCCGGACGGCGCCGTCCTGCGGGGCAGCTTCGCCTTCCCCGCCGGTCTCCTGTCCCGCGACGACGTGGCCGAACTCGCCGACCTGTGGACGACGGCGCTGTCGGCGCTGGCCGCGCACGTACGGGCGGGCGCGGGCGGCCACACCCCGTCGGACTTCGCGCTGGTGCGGGCCGAACAGCGCGACGTGGACCGGTGGGAGCGCCGCTATCCGGCGATCGCCGATGCCTGGCCGCTCGCGCCGCTGCAGCAGGGACTGCTGTATCACGCTCTGCTGGCGCAGGATTCGGTCGACGTGTACGCGGTGCAGCTGGTGCTGACCCTGTCCGGCCGGGTCGACGCCGACCGGCTGCGGCGGTGCGCCCAAGCGGTCCTCGACCGCTACCCGAACCTGCGGGTGGCGTTCGTCTCCACCGCGGGCGGCGACGCCGTACAGGTCGTGGTCGACGACGTCACGGTGCCGTGGCGGGAGGTCGATCTGCGCGGCGCGGCCCGCGACGAAGCCCTGACCGCCTGGCTCGCACAGGATCAGGCCGAGACCTTCGATCTCGCCGCGCCACCGCTGCTGCGGTTCACCCTCGTCACCGTCGCCGACGGCGAATTCGCGCTGGTGGTGTCGTATCACCATGTGCTGCTGGACGGTTGGTCGATGCCGCTGGTGCTGCGCGACCTGCTGGTCGCCTATGCGGTCGGCGGTGACGCGGCGCTGCTCGGCCCCGTCGCCTCCTACCGCACCTACCTGGCGTGGCTGGGACGCCAGGACCCGGACGCGTCCCGGCGGGCCTGGGCCGCGGCGCTGGACGGCGCGGAGCCGACCCTGCTGGCGCCTCGCGAGAACCACCGCGAACTGGCGGCCCGCGTCGCGGAGCTCGAGGTCGATCTCACCGCCGAAGCCACCGCCGGGCTCTCGGAACTCGCGGCGCGGCTGGGCATTACGGTCAACACCGTGATCCAGGTGGCGTGGGCGCTGCTGCTGTCGCGGCTCACGGGCCGCCACGACGTGGTGTTCGGCGCGACGGTGTCGGGCCGGCCACCGCAGGTGCGTGATATCGAGACGATGGTCGGGTTGTTCATCAACACCGTCCCGGTCCGGGTCCGCCTGGAGCCGGGAGAGACCGCCGCCGAACTCCTCGACCGCGTGCAGGCAGAACAGGCGGCGCTGCTCGAACATCATCAGCTGGGGCTCACCGATATCGCGCGGGCCGCGGGCACGGCGACCCTGTTCGACACCCTCACCGTGTTCGAGTCCTACCCCGTCGACCAGGACGGCCTGGCCGCGCACGCCGCGGCGATCGACGGACTACGCCTGAACGGCGTGCGGTCCAACGACTCGCCGCACTACCCGCTGTCGCTGATCGTGCACACCGGAGCGCGGCTGCGGGCCCGATTCCAGTACCTCCCAGCGGCTTTCACCGCGGACCGGGTGGAAGAACTGGCCCGGCGACTGCTGCTGGTGCTGGAAGAACTGGTCGCCGACCCAGGCGTCCGGACCGACGACATCACCGCGATCGACGCCGACGAGCGGGCCGTCGTGCTGGAACGGTTCAACGACACCGCGGCGCCGATGGATCCCGACGCCACCCTGGTGTCGCTGTTCGAGGCCCAGGCATCGCGCACACTGGCGGCCGTCGCGCTCACCGACGGTAGCGAGACGCTGACCTACGCCGAACTGGCACGGCGGGTGAATCGCCTGGCGCGCACGCTGATCCGGCGCGGCGCCGGACCGGAAACCCTCGTCGCCGTCGCCGTGCCGCGCTCGGTGGACCTCGTGGTATCGGTGCTCGCGGTGCTGACCTCGGGGGCCGGGTACGTCCCGATCGACCCGGACCATCCCGCCGAGCGCATCGCCCGCGTCCTGTCGGCGGCCGACCCCGTGTGTGTGCTCGGACGCCGCGATCTGCCCGTCCCGGCCGATCGCGCCGTGTTCGATCCGGCCGACGCCACCGGGTCCGGCGCCGAGGTGACCGACGCCGACCGGAGCGCCCCGCTGCGCCCGGGCAATACCGCCGACGTCGTCTATACCTCCGGCTCGACCGGAGAACCCAAGGGCGTTACCGTCACCCACGCGTCGATGGTCAACCAGGTGCTGTGGCTGGCCGATCGGTTCGGGCTGTCGGCCGCCGACACCGTGCTGCTGAAGACGCCGCTGACCTTCGACGTGTCGGTGTGGGAACTGCTGTGCCCGTTGATCAGTGGCGCCCGCCTGGTCGTGGCCGCGCCGGACGGCCATCGCGACCCCGGCTACCTGATCCGGACGATCGACGCGCACGCGGTGACGATGGTGTCGTTCGTCCCCTCGATGCTGACGGTGTTCACCGAGCACCTCGACGCGGGCCGGTGCGGATCGCTGCGGGCGATCCTGGCCGCCGGGGAGCAGTTGCCGCCGCGCACGCTCGACCGGGTGCGGGCCGCACTGCCGAACGCGCAGGTGCACAACCTGTACGGGCCGACCGAGTACACCGTGCACGCCACCGCGTCGGCGCTGACCGGCGAGACAGGGCACGTCGTGCCGATCGGGTCGCCGGTGTGGAACACCGCGGCCTATGTGCTGGACGCGCGCCTGCGCCCGGTGCCGATCGGCGTCGACGGAGAGCTGTATCTGGCTGGGGCGCAGACCGCCCGCGGCTATCACGGGCGTCCAGATCTCACCGCGCAGCGCTTCGTCGCCGACCCGTTCACCCCGGGCCGCCGCATGTACCGCACCGGCGACATCGTCCGCTGGCACGCGCACGGCGAGCTGGAATACCTGGGGCGCAGCGACTTCCAGGTCAAGATCCGCGGGTTCCGCGTCGAGACCGGCGAGGTCGATGCCGCGCTGACCGCCCACGAGGAGGTCGAATTCGCCGTCACCACAAAGCATGTCACCCCCGGCGGCGACGAATCCGTGGTGTCCTACGTGCTGCCCGCGGCGGGCCGCACGATCGACGCGGCCGCGCTGCGGCGCGCGGTGGCCGAGCAACTGCCCGCGTTCATGGTGCCCGCCGCGGTGACCGTCCTCGACGAGGTACCGGTCACTCCGGTCGGCAAACTCGACCGCGCCGCGCTGCCCGCGCCGGTCTTCGACACCGGGCACCGGCGCGCTCCGGAAACCCCGCTGGAACAGGCGCTGGCGCGGATCTTCGCCGACATCCTGGACGTGCCGGAGGTCGGCGCGGACACCAGCTTCTTCGACCTGGGCGGGCACTCGCTGCTGGCGACCAAGCTGCTCAGCCGGATCCGCACCGAACTGGGTGTGGAGGTCGAGATCCGGCAGGTCTTCGCCCACCCGACCGTGGCCGGGCTGGCGCCGATCGTGGCGCGCGCCGACGCGGTGCGGGTGCCGCTGACGGCCCAGCCGCGGCCGGAGCGAATCCCGTTGTCCTACGCGCAGTCCCGGCTGTGGTTCATCCACCGTTTCGAGGGACCGTCCGCGACCTACAACATGCCGGTCGCGGTCCGCATCACCGGCGCGCTCGACACCGCCGCGATCGCGGCCGCCTGCGCCGACGTGGTGGGCCGGCACGAGAGCCTGCGGACGATCTTCGGCACCGACAACGGTGTGGCGTATCAGCGGATCCTGCCGCTGGACGGACTCGCGCTGGAGGTGCCGGTGGTGGACGTCGCCCCGGCCGAGGTGGCGGGCGCGGTGGCCGCGGCCGCCGGATACCGGTTCGACCTCGCCCGCGAGATTCCCGTGCGGGCCGGGCTGTTCCGCTGCGCGCCGGACGAGCACGTCCTGGTGCTGGTGGTGCATCACATCGCCGGTGACGGCTGGTCGTCGGCGCCGCTGGTGCGCGACATCACGACCGCCTACGCCGCGCGGAGTGCGGGCCTGGCCCCGCGGTGGACGCCGCTGCCGGTGCAGTACGCCGACTACACCCTGTGGCAGCATCGGGCACTCGGCGCGGAGACCGATCCCGACAGCCTGCTGTCCACCCAGTTCGCCTACTGGCGGCACCGGCTGGCCGGAGTGCCGGAATGCGTTGCGCTGCCGACGGATCGGCCGCGGCCCGCGGTCGCGAGCCACCGCGGCGACCGGGTGCCCGTGACGATCGGGCCCGACACCTACGCGGCGGTGGCCGCACTCGCGCGCCGCCGGCACGCGACTGTGTCGATGGTGTTGCAGGCCGCGCTCGCGGTGCTGCTGCGCGGCCTCGGCGCCGGGGACGACGTCGCGATCGGCAACCCGATCGCCGGCCGCACCGACGAGGCGCTCACCGACCTGGTCGGCTTCTTCGTCAACACCTGGGTGCTGCGCGTGAACCTCTCGGCCGCACCGGCATTCGACGAGGTGCTGGACCGGACTCGCGACCACGCGCTGGCCGCCTACGAGAACCAGGACGCGCCGTTCGAGCGCCTCGTGGAACTGCTGAACCCGAACCGCTCCACCGCCTACCACCCGATCTTCCAGGTGTGTTTCGCCTGGCAGAACAACACCGTTCCCGAGGTCGAGTTCCCGGATCTGCGGCTGACCCCGCTGCCCGCGCCGACCGGGACCGCCAAGTTCGACCTGTTCTTCGAACTCGGCGAGCAACCCGGCGACGACGCCCCCGCGATCGCCGGGGCCATCGAGTACGCGACCGATCTGTACGACCGCGCCACCGTCGAGACGATCGCGCGGCGGTTCGCGCGGCTGCTCGACCTGGTCACCGCCGACCCGGCACGGCCGATCGACCGCTACGAGCTGCTGGAGTCCGGCGAACGGGATCGGGTGCTGCACGCGTGGAACGACACCACGCTGCCGCTGCCGGCAGCCTCGGTGCCGCACCAGTTCTCGCGGCAGGTCGCGGCGACGCCGGACGCGATCGCGGTGACCGCCGCCGACGCCCGGCTCACCTACCGGCAACTCGACGCCCGCGCCAGCCGCCTGGCCCGGGTCCTGTCGCGCGCCGGTGTGGGACCGGAGTCGCGGGTCGTGGTGGCGCTGCCGCGCTCGGCGCGGCTGATCGTCGCCGAACTGGCGGTGCTGAAGGCCGGTGGGGCGTACGTGCCCATCGACCCGAGCTATCCGAGCGAGCGCACCGGATATCTGCTCGCCGACGCCGGGCCGCGGATGATCGTGACCGACACCGCGACCGCGGACGTGGTGGGCGACAGCGACATCGACCGCATCCTGCTCGACACCGTGGATCTCGACAGCGGCCCGGACGCCGATCCGGGCGGCACGATCCACCCCGACGGGCTGGCGTACCTGATGTACACGTCCGGGTCGACGGGCCGCCCGAAGGGCGTCATGACCACCCATCGCGACATCACCGCGCTCGCCGCGGACCGGCGCTGGCGCGGCGGCGCGCACCGGCGGGTGCTGCTGCACTCGGCGACCGCGTTCGACGCCACCACCTACGAGACCTGGGTGCCGCTGCTGTCCGGCGGCGAGATCGTGGTGGCGCCACCGGGACAGCTCGACCCCGGCACCCTCGCCGAGACCCTCACCACAACCGGTGTGACCGCGCTGTTCCTGACCACCGCGCTGTTCAACCTGCTGGCCGACACCGCGCCCGAGTCGCTCGCCGGCACCCGCGAGGTGTGGACCGGCGGCGAGGAGGTGCGCGCCGGCGCGTTAACCGCGGTCCGCGCGGCCAGCCCGGACCCCCCCCTCCTGCACGTCTACAGACCCCCGGCGACCAGGAGGGCTCGGGCTACCAGCGGCCCAACGGCGAGAGCGAGAGCGGCGATTGGGACGGACCGAACGGCCGCCACTGATCTTCGGTGATTAGGCTCGATACCCGGGATGCCGAGGAATTACCGGTAGCC
>NZ_JARWOP010000383.1 GCF_029868745.1 Nocardia wallacei
GGACCTCGATCGTGTGCGGGAGGTCGAGGTGCTCGGCCAGCCACAGGAGCGTGTCGCGCAGGCTGTCGGTGGTGCATTCGGGAACGGGCTGCTCGATGAACTGCCGCTGTCCGCCGTCGCGCTGCGGCGGCTGCGGGAATGGGACTGGGAGTTGCGCACCGATCCGACGGTCCTCATGCGCTTCAGCGCCGCCACGGCGTCCCCCCTGGGCGCCCTCTACCCCCCCGGTCCCGCCGAAACATTTCCCGCGGCCGTGGGCGCCGGAGGCGGACTGGCCGCCCTGCTCGGCACCGGTTCGGCCGCCACCGGCTCCGCGGCCGTGGGTACGGGCAGTGCGTTGGCCGCTCTGCTCGGCACCGGTTCCGCCGCAACAGGTTCCGCCGCGGTGGGTACGGGAAGTGCGTTGGCCGCGTTGCTGGGGACCGGTTCTGCGGCAACGGGATCGGCTGTGCTCGGGACCGGGTCGGCGCTTACCGGTTCCGCGGCGGTGGGGTCGGCCGCGGTGCTTTCGCCGCTCTTGCTGTTGTTGTTGATTCAGCCGCCGCCGGTTCCACCCGCGGTGCCCGCGCCGCCGCTGGCGATCCCGCCAGTTCCGGTGCCGCCGGTGCCCGCTCTGCCCGCGGTCGTGCCGCCGATTCCGGTGGCCGCGCCGCCCGCCGCGCCCGCGCCGCCCGCCCCGCCGCCGCCACCGGCGTCGCCGCCACCCGCGGTGCAGGCGCAGCCGAGCCACGACGTACGCCCCACCTCCGACAGCGGTCTGCTGCCGCCCGTCAAGGTGCTGAGCGTGGTCGGCGGCCTGGCCGCGATGGCCTTGGCCGCGGCCGGTTCCGGTGCGGTCAGCTTCCAGAGCGCCTCGGCGGCCCAGGCCCGCATCGACGCCGCACGCGCGGAATTCTTCGGACCACGGGCCTGAGGGGGGTGACCGATGACCGAGAGTCGCGCACAGAGTAGTCGCTCGTATCGCCGGGTCGCGGCCGCCGTCGACGCGGTCTGCGCGGTGGCCGCCGATTTCGACGCCACCACCCTCGACGAGGTGGTGCTGGCCATTTCGGCCGAGCGCCGCCGCCCGATCGAGATCGCCAGCGCCCAACTGGGTCCGGGCGTGTGCGGCCAGCGCCGCAGCTACCCCGACAAGGACGTGATCGTGCTGGCGTCGGCGCTACCCAGCCGCGAGCACACCCTCGCGCACGAGCTGGGCCACATCGTCTTCGACCATCCCGGCGAGCCGGCCCCCGAGGTCACCCTCGAGGCCAGCGACGACCTGATCGCCTACATGCTCAGCCAGCGCGCGCACCAGCAGATCGTCGACGACGGCGAGGACGACCAGTGCGAGTGGGAAGCCGAGACCTTCGCCAGCATGCTGATGACCCGGCTGCGCGTGTTCCACAACCGAGGCGCGGGCGTCTCGGTGCTGCGATTCGACGAGGCACTCGGATGACGGTGCCGGGCAATCCGATGGAGGACGCGGTATGACGTTCTGGCTGACCGCCCTGCTGGTCTGGATGGCCGCGGGCGCGCGCGTCGGACGCGTGATGGTGAAACCGGCGACGACGGCCCGGGTCGCGATCGTGGTCGCGGTGGCGGCCGTCGCCGCGGCCGCCACGGTGACCATCCCCGAGGTCGCCGTGGCCCTGGACCATTTGGTGCCCAACGGTATTCGCGGGCAGATGTTCGCCGATCGGATTCAGGCGGCGGCCTGGCTGCTGTTCGCCGTGGCCACCTCGGTGGTCGCCTCGGCCGCCTGGCCGGTGGTCTCGCGGCGCAACCTGCGCCAGATCGCGGCGTACATCTACGCGGGCGGGCTGATCGCGATCGCCGTGACGCTGGCCTGGTCGACCCTGTTCGGCTGGGTGGTGACGCTGCTGGGCTGCGCCTTCGTCGCGCTCACCGGCCTGCGGAATCTGGACTGGACGGCGCTGGGCCGCGGCATCGCCCTCTACACCTCGGGCACCGTCCTGGTCGGTGTGCTGTCGGCGCTGTCGATCCGCCGCCTGGCGATGGACGCCGAGCCCGCGCGGGCCGGACAGCCGGGCTGGTTCTGGCCCGCTTGGCAGGTGGCGAGCCTGCTCGTCGCGGTCGGCGCGGTGTGGATCGTCATCGAGCTGTGGGCCCGAGCGCGTCTGCTGCTGCGGCAGTTGCGGCCGCTGCATCGCACCATGGTCGGCCGCTTCCCGGAGGTCGTGGCCAAGGACCAGACGGGCTCCACCACTCAGCTCAAGGCGTCCGATCAGGTCGCGCAGATCATGGACGCGCTGTATCTGCAGTCCGGCGGGGGAGTGGAGCTGATGGCCGCGGGTCGCCCGGCGGACTCCATCACCGAACGGGCCGACCGGGTCGCGCGGTGGGCCCGGCACCCCCTCGGCGAGGTGGTGGTGGACGCGCGCTGGATCGCCCCGCCGGAGGGGATGAGCCCGCGCGGCTGGGTGCAGGCGATCGCCCGCGCCTTCGAGTCGACGTCGGAGGAACCGCGCGCCACGGCGTCCCAGCGCGGCTGACCGAGACATCGCCGGAGATTCGCCCAACCGACCGGTCTCGTGGTCTGGATCACCGCGCCGACAACGCGTTCGGGCATGGCTGTGAGCGAAGCGTCCCCCGCTTCGTTCACAGCCGCAAAACAAACACAGTGCGGTTCCGAGTCTCCGCACTGTGTTGTCTTGTGGTTCTTGCTATTCCGTGCCGTCCGGTGGGATCTCAGGCAGACCCTCGCTCGCCCGAAGCTTCTCGGCCATCGAGGTGAGGAGGTTCTGCGATTCCTCCGAAAGATCGAACGCCCTACTCGACAACCGACGCAGTCCATAGCCCTGCAGCTGGGACAGCAGCTCCAGATCGTGATCGATCTTGGCGGCATAGATGTCGTTGAAGAAGTAGTCCGGTTTGACCTTGAAGAACTTCGCCAACGCGGCCACCGTCTCGTCGGACGGGTTGGTCCGCTGTCCCGACCGCAACTGCGAGAGATACGGTTTCGAGATCGGATGGCCTGAGGCCGTCAGCGCAGCCGCCACCTCTGCATTGGTGTGCGGCTTACGCCCCGGGGGATGCACGGTTTCGAACAGCTTGTTCAGCCGCGCCGCGAAATCAGCCATTGTGAGCCGCCCAATTCCCTTCGCTGTACTAACAGTCGTTATCTCGGATACGTATCATTGATATTAGCGGCTGAGTAACTGAAAACCTACGCCTGATTCAGGATTTCCTTGAAGCTTCCAGGGGGCGCGTTCGGGAACTGGTTGTGGCCGGGGCGTTTGCGGGCCACCGCAACGGTTGTTGGGAACCGCTGGTGGAGACCGGTTCTGGCCCGTCGCAAGGGTCTCGCGCGACGGGCCTTCGGTAGCCGGAGGATAGCTGACGTCTCATACTTCCGTCTGTACCGCGTTTTGTGTGGCGTACGCCACGTTTCAGGGCATTGGGGATGAACGTTCAACCGTCGCGGCTGATCAAGGAGTACTTACAGCCGTTCGATGATGGTCCCTGTCGCAAGTGCGCCACCGGCGCACATGAGGATCATCGCGACCGACTTGTCGGAACGTTCCAGCTCATGCAGGGCCGTGGTGATCAGCCGGGATCCGGTGCTGCCCACCGGATGCCCGAGCGCGATCGCACCGCCGTTCACATTAATGCGGTCCAGGTCCGGGCCGTGCACCGAGGCCCAGGACAGCGGTACCGAGGCGAACGCCTCGTTGATCTCGAACAGATCGATGTCGGAGATGCTCATGCCGGACCGTTCCAGCAGCCGCGTGGTGGCCTGCACGGGTCCGTCGAGATGAAACTCCGGCTCCGCGCCGACCAGCGCCTGGGTGACGATGCGGGCCCGCGGGCGCAAACCCGCACGGGCGGCGGCCTGTTCGTCCATCAGCAGCACGGCGGCCGCGCCGTCGGAGACCTGCGAGGAGGTTCCGGCCGTGTGGATGCCGCCGTCGAGCACCGGCTTCAGCTTGGCCAGGCCCTCCCGGGTGGTCTCGCGCAGCCCCTGGTCGCGCGCCACGTCGAGTTTCTCGCCGGTGAGGTTGCCCTCCTTGTCGACCTGCGGTGCGGTGACCGTGAGCACCTCGCGCTCGAAACGGCCCTCCGCCCAGGCCTGACCCGCGAGACGCTGTGAGCGCACGCCGAATTCGTCGATATCGTCGCGGGTGATGCCGCGCCGCTTGGCAATTCGCTCCGCCGCCTCGAACTGGTTGGGCATGTCGATGTCCCAGCTCGCGGGGCGGCGCGGTCCGGCGTTCTCGCCGACGTTGGCGCCCAGCGGCACGTGGCTCATCGACTCCACGCCGCAGGCCAGGCCGATGTCGATGGCGCCGCTCGCGATCAGGCCCGCGACCAGATGATTGGCCTGCTGGGCCGAGCCGCACTGTGCGTCGATGGTGGTCGCGCCGGTCTGCCAGGGCAGCCCGGCGTGCAGCCACGCCGTGCGCGTGACGTTGTTGCCCTGCTCGCCGACCTGCATGACGCAGCCCCCGATGACCTGCTCCACCAGCGCGGGGTCCAGGTGGGCGCGCTCGATCACGCCCCGCTGGGCGGCGCCGAGCACCTCGGTCGCGTGCAGGCCGGCCAGCCAGCCGCCCCGTTTGCCGATCGGGGTGCGTGCGGCCTCGACGATGACGGGAGTGCCCATGTCGTTCCTTTCGCGCAGAACTGAAACAAGTTCTGCGAACTTTCTGAGACTGATTATCCGCTCCTTCACTAGTTGTACCGCCTATGCTTGAATGGCGGTAGAACCTGTTTCAGTAGTCGAAGGAGACCGCTGGTGGTAGACACGCGCCCCGCTCCCAACCTGCCCGACGGATTCGACGTCACCGACCCGGCGATGTGGGAACAGCGGGTGCCGGTCGACGAGCTGGCGGAACTACGCCGCGCCGCGCCGATCTGGTGGAATCCGAAGTCCCCCGAGGTCGGCGGCTTTCACGACGACGGCTTCTGGGTGGTCTCCAAGCATGCCGACGTCAAGGAGGTATCGCGGCGCAGCGACGTGTTCTCCAACTACGAGAACACCGCCATTCCGCGCTTCAACGACGACATCAAGCGCGAGCAGATCGATCTGCAGCGGTTCGTGCTGCTCAATCAGGACGCGCCGCAGCACACCCGGATGCGCAAGCTGATCTCCAAGGGCTTCACGCCCCGCGCGGTCAACGGCCTGCGGGAGGAGCTGTCATCCCGGGCCCGCGGCATCGTGGAGGCCGCCGCGGCGTCCGGCTCGGGCGACTTCGTCACCCAGGTGGCGTGCGAACTGCCGCTCCAGGCGATCGCCGAGCTGATCGGCGTGCCGCAGGAGGACCGCATGAAGCTGTTCCAGTGGTCCAACGACATGACCGGCTACGACGATCCCGAATCGACCGCCGATCCGCTGGCCGCGTCGACGGAGATCCTCGGCTACGCCTGGCAGATGGCCGAGGCGCGCAAGGGTTCCCCGGCGAAGGACATCGTGACCGAGCTGGTCAACGCCGATATCGACGGCGAGTCACTGACCTCCGAGGAGTTCGGCTTCTTCGTCATCCTGCTGGCGGTCGCCGGTAACGAGACCACCCGCAACGCCATCAGCCACGGCATGGCCGCCTTCCTCGACAACCCGGACCAGTGGGAGCTGTTCAAGGCCGAGCGGCCCAAGACCGCGGCGGAGGAGATCATCCGCTGGGCCACGCCCGTGTCCTCGTTCCAGCGCACCGCGCTCGAGGACACCGAACTGGCCGGCGTGCAGATCAAGCAGGGCCAGCGCGTGGTGATGCTGTATCGCTCGGCCAACTTCGACGAAGAGGTCTTCGAGGACCCCTACAGGTTCGACATTCTGCGGGACCCCAACCCGCATCTCGCCTTCGGCGGCACCGGAGCGCACTTCTGCATCGGCGCCAACCTGGCCCGGCTGGAGATCGACCTGATCTTCAACGCCATCGCCGATCACCTGCCCGACATCAGCAAGCTGGGCGACCCTCGTCGGCTGCGGTCGGGCTGGCTGAACGGGATCAAGGAGTTCCCGGTGGACTATCAGGGATCGGGCTGCCCAGTGGCCCACTGAAGCGCTCAACCAGTCATCCCGGCACGGGCGCTCAACCAGTCATCCCCCCCCCCCGGGGGGGGGGGCGGGACCCCCCCCCCCGCCGGGGGGGCCGCGCCCCCAACGCGCGGCGGGGG
>NZ_JARWOP010000384.1 GCF_029868745.1 Nocardia wallacei
CGTCGACGGAGAGCTGTATCTGGCTGGGGCGCAGACCGCCCGCGGCTATTGCGGCGTTCGGGCCCGCCTTCTCCCCCGCCCGCGCCGGCGTACCCGCGCGCGACGGGGCCGCGGCCGACGCCGCGATATCGGATGCCGCCACCATCCAGGCCGGCATCGACTCGGCGCCGCTGGGCACCACCTACTGTGCCCGGATCCGCCGGTTGAACCCCGGCTTGTACGCGGTCGAGATCACCGACACCCCGCCCGGTGCGGCACCACGGGTGTGGCGGCAACGGATCTCCACCACACAACTCGACCGGCACTCGGTGATCACCGCGATCGTGTCCGAGTAGCCGGGCCCCATCCCTGTACCCCATCGTCGACCCAACGTGACGATTGGATCGGCGACCAACAACCAAAGGGGGCGGTGACCGTGCTGATCGCACTCACCGGACTGAATCCTCACACCGGAGTGACTACTACCGCGGTCGCCCTCGCCAACGCATGGCCGGGCACGAAACCCGCTGTCGTGGTGGAGGCGGATCCTGCCGGGGGACGACTCGCGCGACTCGCCGACGCCGACCCGCACCGCGGACTGGCCAGCCTTGCCGCTGCCACCACCCAGTCACCAGGAGATTCTCCGGTTTCGACACAGTTGTGGGAGCACGTCCAGACGCTGGGTTCGGGTGTGCCGTTCCTCGCCGCACCTCCAAGTGCCGATGCCATGGCAGCGACGCTGACGGCCCCGGTGAGCATGCCCGCCGCCGCAGTCCCAAGGCTGGCAGATCTGGTGGTCATCGCCGACTGCGGTCTCGCCGATCCGGCCTCGCCCGCCACTCCGATCGCCGCTGGCGCCGACGTTCTGATCGTCGTGGTCCGTGGCGACCTCGCCGACCCCGTCCGCGCCGGCCGGCGCGTCCGCGAGGTCACCGCCGGCTGTCGGCGCTGCGCGGTGCTGCTGGTCGGCTCGGATCGCACGGGCGAGTTCGCCGAGCCTCTCGGAGTCCCGGTGCTCGGCAGGCTTCCACTCGACCGCCTCGGTGCCGAAGCGCTGCTGACCGGCGCCCGATACTCCCGCCGAGGACGCAACGGGCTCGCAGCGGCTGCCCGCGTCGTTGCCGCCGCACTGCACACACAACTGACCCCAGCACACTCGAATCCGCTTCTAGGCCGGCAACCGTCACCGTGGCCCCGGTTACCGGGCCGGTGGCGTCACGGTCTCGGGGTCTGCATCCGGGCGGATTCGCCCCGGGTGTATCGAGCCCGCCAGCCAGTTCCCGATCGAATCCCGGGCCAGGACGCCGCCCCGGCCGTATCCCCAGTAGACGACCTCGGTCTCGAGGTCACCGAGACCGGCCAGCCCCCTACGGAGACAGTGCCCGTTGCGCGTGATGCTACCCCCGTCGCCACCACGGCAAACGAATCGGCACCGGGTGGGCCGACCCTGGCAGTCGAGGTGTTCGGGCCGCTACGTGTCTGCTGGCACCGCGACGACGGCGTTGTCGACATCACCACCCACTTGCAGCCCCGGAGCCGCGAACTGCTGGCCCTGCTGACCCTGCACCCAGAAGGGATTTCCCGCGAGGCCCTGATCGCCGATCTGTGGGGGGAACGATGCCCCCGCCGACCGGTCAACGCACTCAACACCGCGATCAGCCGACTCACCGCCTCCATCAGAGACGCGACCGACGGCACGGTGCCCCGGATTCTGGCCGGCGACCACATCCGCTATCAGCTCGACCACACCATCATCGCCACCGACTACCAGCAGTTCGCTCGCGCGGTACGTCAACGCCGCCACGCGGGCAACGGCACGGAGCGCGGTGAAGCGTGCCGCCACATCATCGACACCTCCTGCCGAGGGATCCTGGCCGCAGATCTCACAGCGGACTGGGTAGCACCGATCCGGGAATCCGCCCGCCGCGACACCATCACCGCGGTCGGCGCCCTGGCCGCCACCGTGGTCGAGCAGGACCCACGCCGCGCCCTGGACCTCCTCGAAACCGCCCTCGACCACGACCCGCTCAACGAACTCCTGTGGCGCGACATCCTTCGCCTGCACGCCCGCCTCGGCGAACACACAGCCATCGAACGCACACTCGGCCTCCTGGCACACAAACTCTCCAAAATAGGAGAAGAACCCACCGCAGAAACACGAGACCTTGCAGAAAGGCTCCAAAAACAAGCCCGGCACTGAAACCGGAGTCTTCTATCCGAGATGCGTAATGGCCGAGAAAACGCCTCGGCGAACACTCGAGATGAGATAGGCGGAAACGCTGGGTCTAAGGTAAAAGCTCGTCTGATGAGGCGGAGGCGAGGATGGGGAAGTCTCTCGCCTGACTCGAGTGCGGAATCCGCGCGGGACAAAGGCTAACATCCGCCTCGGGAATTCGAGGCGACACCCGCCGCCAAGTATTGACGGTACGCAATAATAGCCAGAAGGTGTGCGTGCTTCTCGGCGTTCGTCGGGTAAGGTATTAGCCCAGTAGGGTTTGCGGATATCTGATCGCTATTTGTGGAATTCAATTGAGAATGGGATTCCGTACGGCAATTTCACGGCACAACGGGTGGATGTTCGCAATTTCTTCGGGTTGTCGGAGATCGCCGCCACGGGGGGTGCAGCTCGCGTTATCGCGGCCTGGCTGATCGTGGAGATCGTTAGGTGGGTCGTTAGGTGGGTCCATTGGCGGGTCGCTAGGTGGGTCAGTCAAATCAACCCACCCCGATGCCGCAAACTACCAGCTAGAAGCCACTATCCGACCCAACTGGCTCCCCAGGATTACCCGCAGGGAACAGAAAGAACACGTTGGGGCGGGCGTGGCCCGCTGGCGTCGCTGCCATCGTTCGGCTGGCCCTGCTGATATGACTCCGCTATTCAACTATCGATATCCGTCCTCATTCGATGCATTCCAATCGGTTTCAAATCAATAGTTTCCTCATGTACGGTCTGCTGCCGGCCTGGCCGCGTTAACGCATTCCATTCTGTGCTTGCCATGCAATTGTTGCCCTGATCTGCGGAAATTGGTTGAGAAAAGGTTGAAAACGGGGTTGAATTCCCGGGATGAGTCGAGATAGCGTCGACCCACACCCCGGGGAAACGAATTGTCAACCAATCCGAAATGACCACCGCGCCACCGCTGTGCCAGGATCCGCCGTGAGCGGCGCAACAAAATTCGTGCAGTGCGAAGGAGAAACGAGATGACTTCCCCCACCGGCCCGGCCCCCGCACCGGCCAACCGCCTCGGCAATGGCGAACTGCGCCGCATGGTCGCCAAAATCCTCACCGACAACCCCGGCACCGAATACACACCCCGCGAAGTCGCGAAACTCACCGGCCGTTCATCCGGTGCGATCGGAAACGCGATGAAAACCCTCACCGCCGCCGGACACGCCGACCAGACCAGCGCCAAACCGCTGCGCTACCGCGCCAACACGAACACCAGCAGCGCCGCGACCGGAGCCCCCACCCCGGCACCCGCCACCGGCACGCCCGCCGCAACCCCGGCCAAGCGGCCCGCCGCCCGTCGGGCGCGTAAGGCCCCCGCCGCGCCATCGGGCACCCCGAGCCCGGCCCGCACCGGTTCGGCCGTGACACGGCCGAACGGGCAGCAATACCACCTGCGGACCCTGGCGGGCCGCGCCGATGTGGACGTGCTGCGCACCATGCGCGACCACGAGGTCCCGGTCCTGCTGTACGGCCCGCCCGGCACCGGCAAAACCTCGCTGATCGAGGCCGCCTACGGCGACCTTCTGACGGTCCAGGGCGACTGCGACACCACCGTCGCCGATTTTGTCGGGGAATACACGCAAAACCCCGACGGGACCTTCGCGTTCGTGCACGGGCCGCTGGTCCGCGCCATGCGCGAGGGCCGGGTGCTGTTCATCGATGACGCCACCCTCATCCCGCCGACCGTGCTGTCATGCGTGTACCCGGCCATGGACGGCCGCCGCGAGATCGTGATCAAAGCCAACAGCGGCGAAATCGTGACCGTCGCGCCGGGGTTCTTCGTGGTGGCCGGGCACAACCCCGGCGTTCACGGCGCGATCCTGTCCGACGCCCTCGCCAGCCGGTTCGCGTTCCAGGTACAGGTCGGCTCCGACTACGACCTCGCCAAACAGCTCGGGGTGGACCCGAAAGCAGTCCGCGCCGCGCGGAACCTGGCCACCCGACAGGACAAAGGCGAGATCGGGTGGGCACCCCAGCTGCGCGAACTGCTGGCGTTCCAGAAAATCGCCACCGCCACCGACACGAACACCGCCGCCGCGAACCTGATCGGGGCCGCACCCGAAGACGACCGCGCCATCGTCGCCGACGTGGTGCGCACCGTGTTCGGCACCCGGCTGGAACCCCTGGCCCTCGGCCCCCGCATCTAACCCACCCCGGCCCGCCCGAACACGCCCGGAAGGAACCCCCGCGATGACCGGCCACCTGATCGCCGACCCCACCACCACACCCACACCACCGCCCGCCACCGCCGGATGGGATGCCCTGTCTGCCGCCCTAACCGATGAAGCCCCACCGATCGCAGACCGCGACGACCTGGTCGTCACCATTGCCCCCGGCGCGGCGCACGGGCACCCGGCGGTGTTCATGCCCCACAGCGCCGCCATCGAAATCGACGGCACCCGCCTCGGCATCGACCCGGCCACCGCGCGGCCGGACCGCAACAGCGACCGCGCCCGCTACGCCGCCGTGTGGGGCGCGTTCGTCCACGAATGCGCCCACGCCCAACATTCGGTGTGGGAAGCGCCGCCGGTGGCGAATCCGGCCGTGGTCGAGGCCGCCCTGCTGTTGGAGGAATCCCGCATCGAGGCCGCCCAGATCCGTCGCCGCCCCGATGACCGGCACTGGCTGCGCGCCAGCGCGACCGAGATCGTGATCGGCGACAACGGCGGCACCGATGCCGCCGCCCAGATCCCGCCCACCGATTATGCCGCCGCCCACAACGCCGCCCTCCTGCTGGGGCGCGTGGATGGCGGCATCCTCACCGCGTCGGAATGCGCGCCCGCCGCCGGGGTCATCGAGTCCATCCTCGGCAGCGACAAGCTCGAGAAGTTGCGCGCGATCTGGCAGCAGGCCCACACCGTGGCCGACGACGACACCAACACCATGCTCGAACTCGGGCAACGGTGGCTCGATATCGTCGGCCCCGACCCGCACGCCGACCCGGATCCGAACTCGGTCCTGTCCGCCGCGATCGGTGACACCGTCACCAACATCAGCAACGCCGTTGCCGCGCAACCGGTCCCGGTCGACCCTGCCGAAGCGGCGGCCACCGCGCAACGAGAGGCCCAGCGTGCCGCACGGCGCGCGGCGGCGCGGGCGCAGAAGGTGTTCGGCAACGGCAACGGGACCGGCACCAGTGCCAGCACCCGCGCCACCCGCACGCCGCACCCGGACGAACGCGCCGCCGCCCGGGTGCTGGCCCGCGCCCTCAACAACGCCGCACAGCGCGAACGCGCCACGATCAAAACCACCTCCGCGTTGCCGCCCGGCCGGTTGCGGATGCGCGGCGCACTGGCCCGCGAAGCCCAACGCGCCGCCGGGGCGCTGCCCACGGCCGAACCGTTCACCCGGACTACCCGCAAAACCGTGCCGATCCCGCCGTTGCGGGTCGGTATCGCCTGCGACGTGTCCGGTTCCATGAGCGACTACGCCGACCCGGTCGCCTCGGCCGCATGGATCATCGCCCGCGCGGCCGAGCTGGCCACCATGCCCGCCGCTACCGCCACGGTCACCTTCGGCGCATCGGTGGCACCGATCACCTACCCGGGCACCGCGCCCGCCCGGGTCACCCAATTCAGCTGCCCCGATTTCCTGCACGCCATCGACAACGCCATCGAGGCCCTCGACGGTGCCCTCGAGCTGTCGCGCCCGGAAAACACCCGCCTGCTGGTGATCATCTCCGACGGCTACTACGACGGCAGCAACCGCGACCGCGCCCAGAAACTCCTCGATCGGCTCCGCGCCACCGGCTGTGCCGTGCTGTGGCTGGCACCCGACACCGGCACGGCACCCGACCCCCTCAACGGCGCGAACCTGCACCTGATCACCGACCCCGCTACCACCGCCCACGCCATCGGCCGCGCGGCCACCGCCGCCGTACGCACTGCCTGACTCCCGTAGCGGCAGCCAATCAGCCACCAGCGGGATCCAACTGCCCGCGCCGAACCCACCACCGAACGAAGGGGCAAGAACATGGACACCCACGGCACCACGCCAACAGCAGCGGAAGCACCCGATCCGCAGTCACCCACCGAATCCGACAGCGAAACCTTGATCGGCTCGACCACCCGGCCGATCTGGTTCCACGGCGTACAGCTACCGGCCGGAACCCTGGTCCGCATCGTCCGATTCCGCCGCGACGGCACCGCCGAGATCATGCGCACCGACGTGTTCGGCCTGTCCAAGCGTGTCGCAACGGATGCCCTCGACTGCCCATAGCGCACCGACCGAGACGAAATCGGCACACTACCAACCTCTTTAGGAGTTCGGCCATGATGAACAGCGACACCACCCCGACGGTCAACCAGGCACCGGTCAGCGCGGCGAACACCACCGGCGATCAGGTCAGCCGATTCGGGGCCGAGTGCCCGATCCGGGTCGGTGACGAGGTGACCGGTCGTGACAACCCGACATGGCGCGGCCGGGTCCGCTCCATTTACCTCAACGACGAGGTCGCGGAATGCGCGATCGAAACAGCCGACGGCAGGCGGGGCTTCGCGCCACCGTGGGCCTTGGTGCCTGCCGATACGGAACCGTCCCGCGAATGGCGAGACCGGATGCAGACCTTCAAGAAGGCCCAACGTGACCAAGCGATGGAGGCGCTGCGCCGAAAGCGGCACGAGGCCGCTGAACACGCCGAAGACCTCGCCGGGCGGCTGAACACCATCGCCACCGCACTCCGAGATGGCGACACCCCCGACCCCGGCGAACCCGTGGAAAACCTCGCCCATACCTTCGCCTTCGCGCTGCATGAAGTGACTGAACTCGATGACAGGGTCGTCGCCGCCGGGCTGTCGGCCACCGACGAGCCTCAGCGACACAGCGCCGCCGAACCGGCCGGTTCCGACGAACTGCTCGCATGGTTCCGCGTCCTGCAACAGCGCATCCGCGACGAGATCGACTGCTACAGCACCCGCGAAGACGGCACCGAGGACTCGTCTGCCTGCGCCGACCACCACGACCGGCTCGAAGCCCTGTATGCCGAGGCCAACGACACCATGGCCGCGCTCGATAGCCACCTGGACACCGGCGGGCCGCTACCCGCCGCATGGGCACACATGCCCACGCCCCACCCCCACTGATCCCACTCCGGCGGCCCCGCCACCCACCGCGTCCAAATCACCTGCGGCCACCGAAAATGCCCCGAGGAGCCACGTCATGAACTGGAACGAATCTGCGACGAGCAGCGCATCGGCCACCGGTCCTGCCCCAAGCCACCAGCACACCGACGCATTACGCGCCCAGCTGGAAGCCGCGTACGACCTGCCCTTCGGGCGTGCACGGGAACAGCGCATCACCGACCTTGTCCTCGCGATCATCACCGCCGAGATCGGCCGTCGCAATCCCTCGATCAGCACCGTGCTGCTCGACTGGGCACCCTACGGCGGGCTCGGCGTCGCCGGATTCCGCGACCACGACGGCAACAACATTCGCGACCACGAACTCGACCTCGACATCAGTTTCTACGCCAGCGATATCCGCGCCGCCGACAGCAACAATGCACTGACCCAGCCACCACACGAGCAGGGGCTATTCCGTCTCGACCTGCACGACACCATTCCCGCCGCCGATGAACGAGAAGAAGGAAACAACCGCGATGATCACACCCCGCGTCGGTGACCGCGTTCGTATCACCGGGCTCATGCCCGACGATCCCGCGCCGCTGGAAATCGGAACAATCGGAACGGTGACACGGATCCCCAGTTCATGCCCCGGCCAGATCTTTGTCGACTGGGACAACGGGAGATCACTGATCCTGCTCGAATCCGACCCGTTCGAGATCCTTCCGACGCACTCGCCGCCACAACCTGGCGATCGAGGGGCCGCTTTACCCGGCCCGGCTGCCGCCGACACCAGGAGCAGCAGACGCGGGCCATATTGACCCGCGCGGAATGCAGCACCGCTGATGCCCTGGGGCCGCCATACCAGCGGCCCCAGGGCATCGTCAGCGCCCTGTTCAGCTGTCTGCGTTCGGGTGTCCCACCACGCGCCTGGCGACCGGCTGGCCCAAATCAACTGGGGCACCCACCCCGCCGCCGGGTATGACACCGGCGAACCTGTCATCGAAGGGCCCGACTGGCGATCACCAATAGTCCGCGCCACGTCGCCACGGCGGCACGGGTACCGTCCAGCTCCCGGACTTGTCCTTTTCCCTTTCTCGCCGGAGTTCGTCGCGCTCGCGGCGAACCTGTTCGGTGATGTCGTAGATCACATCGAGGTCCGCGGTCGTGCCGCCCATCACCTCGATACCGACCATGCCGTCTTCGACCTCGTAGTCGAAGTAGACGATCTCCTCGGCAGCGTGCCGGGGGCACCCGGGGACGGTGACGATAACCTCGTCATCGAAGATCCGGACGCGCACCCGGACCTCACCGCCACCACATGGTGAGTACCCCCAGCCCAGGCGACGGGAACGGTCCGAGCCGAGCAGGCACCCGCGATTGTGGACGGCTTCAGCCGTCATGGACAGCACGGCAGCCGAGTCCAGGGCGGAATCGAGCAGGTCGCTCAGCCGCTCCCCGGTGATTCGATCCAGCCCTCGCAGCTTGACATCCACTCCGTAGTAGGCGGCGGCAACGGTCCTCCACTCGACACAGCGGATCTCGGCGTCGGCACGCACGCGCTTCAGGTCGTCGAGTACCTGCGAGACCTTCGTGCGGAATTCCTCGTTCAACTCGCTTTGGCTCAGTGTGTCTCGCTGCCAGTAGGGCACGACCACGGTCGTCGGCGTCAACTTGGCGGACTGAAGTGCGTGGACCTTCGGCAACAGCACATCAGCTGCGGCGAGGACATCCTCGCAGGTGGGATCCGCCAGGCCGTCAGGCCCCAGCTGTTCGGCATCGGCACGGCGCCAATACTTCCCGGTCCCGTCGACGCTGATCTTCAACGGACGCAGCCGTGAGTTCCTCTCGGCCTGCTCGCGTGCCTGCGCGGCCTGCTTTTCGCCGCGTCGGAGAGCTTCGGCATATTGCACGCCGTCCTCGGCTGCGATCCTGCGAGCGCGACGGCGCCGCCGCGCACTGCTGTTCTTCGGCATGTTCTCGTCCATTCCCGGCAGAGGCGCCCACGCCACCCTGCCTGCAACGAACAAGCATGCGAACAGGGGAAGTGTGAACGCGGGCCCCGGGAAGGACCTTGGCCATCAACGTCACCGAACCGGCGTGGGCGAGGCAACTCAGGCGAGAACGAGGAGCGCGTGCGCGGCCTGTCACTCCGCAGGAGAGCTTATCCTCTCGCGTGCTCGTCGAGAACCAACTTCGCCGAGACCACCATCCACGAGCAGGGGGCCCGCGGGGGGCGGGGCCCCCACAGGGCCCCCCCGGGGGGGGGGGGCGGGGTGATAGTGTGACGTTGGGGTGT